>CAZDYZ010001040.1:0-2708 GCA_964509525.1 uncultured Acidobacteriaceae bacterium | reverse complement strand
ATCCACCGTGTAGCGATGGTAGAGATCGCGCAGCACGAGTGAGTCGATGGCTTCGAACTCCGGAATGGCGCTCGTCAGAAGGTTCAGCGAATGCATCGCCCGTAATGCCTCAGCCGCATTGGGAAGTACCAGCAGCTCGCGAAGGTGCTCCCAGAGACGCGAGTCCTGCGGCATGGCATCGACGAGTCCGCGCCGCGCACTCTTGAGACGGCGTTCAGTCTCAAGGCTCAGCGCAACGCCGTGACGCGCGATGAAGGTGAACAGACGCAGCACGACCAATGGATCGCGCGCGCCGATAGCTTGCTGAAGATAAACACGCCCATCCACGACGGAGAACTCTTCGTTGGAAAAACGGGAACGCCAGCGCTGGAACGAGCGGTACAGCGAAGAGCGATTACGGGGGATTTGTTCCAGCAACCGAGTCGTATTGCGGTAGATCGCCCGGGCATGGCGGAAGAACAGGCGCATCCATTCAGCTGATGACAAAACTTCCGCGCGAGTAGCAATTCCGCGCGCGGCGAGTTCATCTTGCGCCTCCCAGGTGATGACATTCTCGTCGCGCTCGCTTCTGTAATGCAGATAGCATCGGCTAGCAGAGAGGAACTCCATTGCTTCACGCAACTCATCGTTATCCGAATTCTCTTGCAAGCTGAGCGTTTCCAGCCATTTGCGTCCGGGATCCAACGCCGCTATGGCACCGAGCCAGTGCGACACGTGGGTATCGCGCAGCCCACCTGGACCGTCCTTCAGGTTCGGCTCTAAATGAAAGGTCGTGTTACCGAAGCGAAGATGCCGGGTGCGGGTGACTTCCGTCAGCCGCTGAACCAGCACGTCGGATTCGCGGCCCACGAGCTGCGGAAGCGTTCTTTGGCGCAGGCGCTCAAACAGCGCCCATTGGCCCGTCAGGAAACGGCAATCGAGCAGCGAGATGGTGAACTCTACGTTGTCCTGGTCGAAGCGTGCGCAATCATCTAGTGTGCGAGTGGTCGGGCTGACGCGCAGCCCAATATCCCACATCTCCTGGCAAATGCCACCAATCGGTTCCTTCATCCGAGTGCGCTGTGTTTCGTTTTCCGCCAGGAAGAGGAGGTCAACATCGGAATGCGGAAACAGTGACCGCCGGCCGAAGCCACCCAACGCGACCAGCGCCATGCTGGAGCCGCCGTGCGTGGTAACGTGCTGTTCCCAAAGTTGTAAGGCAAGCTTATCGACAACTGCCGCGCGGTCGTGCACGGTGGCTGTCCCCGAACCATTGGCCTCGAACTCACCGCGAAGCCGCTCAAACTCCTGCCGATAATGCGCGCGCAGTATGTCGTCGGCTGCCGGGTTGGACATGGTTCTCCTGAACTGAATTCAGGCAGATACGGTCACAATGCAGTTTCACCGCGCTCGTCGTTGCGGATGCGGATCGCATCGTCGATGCGCGACAGAAAAATCTTCCCGTCCCCAATTTTCCCGGTGCGTGCGGCGGTAGTAATCGCCTGTATGGCGGGATTCACCAGGCGATCGGGAAGCACCGTTTCGATCTTCACCTTGGGCAGGACGTCCACGGTGTACTCACGTCCCCGATAAAATTCGGTGTGGCCCTTCTGCCGTCCGTGTCCGCGGACTTCAGTGACCGTCATGCCTTCCACTCCAATCTCGAGCAAGGCATCTTTGACGGCCTCAAACTTCGAAGGTTGAATCACTGTCTCCAGCTTGGTCATAAGTTTGCCTTAATGAATGGTGATGATTACCGTGGGACATCGGCAGCTGCTTCTAGGGCAGCGACACCTCCCAGTAGTAGCCTTCTTCGCCGTGCTGCGTCAGGTCCAGTCCTTCGACCTCCTGCTCAGCGGAGACGCGCACACCAATTACGAAGTCCACGATCCTGAGTATGATGTAGGTTCCAACGGCCGCCAGCACGATGGCGACCAGAACTCCTACAGCCTGATTTAGGATCTGCCCGTAGTTGCCATCGATCATCCCCAGTGGCAACGAATTCCCCCGCGGGTCTTTGAACAGCGGGTTGATGAGCCGGGTGGCAAAAACTCCAGTCAGCAAGGCGCCGATCGTGCCGCCCACGCCGTGCACGCCGAAGGCGTCGAGCGAGTCGTCATAACCCAACGCAGCCTTTACCTTCGCGACCATCAGGTAGCAACAGACTCCGGCGATCAGTCCGATGAGCAAGGCGGGCATGGGAGCGACGAATCCTGAAGCCGGCGTGATTGCGACCAATCCAGCCACGCATCCGGAGATCGCGCCCAGAGCGCTGGGCTTCCCGTTGCGGATCCACTCCGCGCCCGCCCAGCCGATAGCAGCGGTAGCAGCGGCGAAGTGGGTGGCAACAAATGCGCTGGTTGCTAATGCACCGGCGCTCAGGGCGCTACCGGCGTTGAATCCGAACCACCCCACCCACAGCAGACAGGCCCCAATAAAACTCAGTACCACACTGTGCGGCATCAGAGGCTCTTTCGGATAGCCGATGCGTCTTCCGAGATACGTCGCACAAACCAGCGCCGAGACCCCCGACGAGATGTGGACGACCGTGCCACCCGCAAAGTCCAGGGTAGGGAAGCGCCCCCCAAGGCTGGCGTTCAATATTCCGCCCTTACCCCAAACCATGTGCGCCAAGGGCGCATAGACAAGAAGGGACCACAGCCCCATAAACACCAGCATGGCGCTGAACTTCATGCGCTCGGCGAAGGCCCCGCTGATGAGCGCCGGAG
>CAZDYZ010001039.1:0-1555 GCA_964509525.1 uncultured Acidobacteriaceae bacterium | reverse complement strand
GCCGACCTATCGATATTTCGTCTCGGTCCGCCCTTACGAGAAGAGCATTCCACTTGCCACTTCATCGCCACAATGTTTGAGGCAGGATCCTCGCCGTTAGCAAGTACTTGGATACGAGTACCTTTTGGTTGCTGCCCATATTCCGGCAAGTGACCTGTGCCGGGCGGTAAGATCGCCTATCAGCGACCACAGCATTGCAGTTCTACAACAACTTCCGGCATGTGCCAGAAATGCAATGCTCGTGCAGTTGAAACTGGGTTAGAAGTCCTGGCGAGGCAGCAGCATGTTATGGCTTGATAGCGAAAGTCAAACTGCCTCCGCCAAGAGCTTGACAACTCGGAGGTCTATAAAGCCATGAGCCACTTCCGTCGATTGTTGCACTTCTTGTTCGGTTGCTCTCACGAGCATCCGGGGTTTCCACGCTCAGAGATTTCGCACGACGGAATCCGGCGTTATCACTGGGCATGTATCGACTGTGGACAGGAACTTTCGGTCGATGATTGGAGCAAGAAGGCGCCTCGATGTGGCGCACTGCGTACGAGGTGGTAATCCACGCTGCCCCGGTGTTAACGATGAAATCTCCCGCGCTTAACTGCGAGCAAGCCTTAGGCTCAAGCTGCTGCTGTGGGCCGACTGACATGAAAGTTCTTTACTGAGTCTTGACCACGACCTGACAGAGCATCCGAAGAGGTACACGCGGGCTCGGCTGCGGCATGAGTCGAGCTGAAGATCAGCGGGGTACTAAGGTGAAGAGGTTCGTTTCTACGACAGAACTTAAGCAGAGCCGGCCAGGAAGACGGCGCACTATCCTGAGTTAACGGCGTGACCTATCGGACTGTTTGGGGTCATCGCGCTTAGCGCGATTTCCCAATCCGCGCACCAGTCCTTCCCACACTGTCCTGGCATCTGAATTCTTGGGAAGGCCCATCAAGGCGCCCACCACACCTCAAGTCGGCAGGATCACGGTTTGCTGTCCGCTTTTGACGTACAGAGTAAGCCCATCTCACCGGGTACAATAATATCTGACGCTGTCCGGCTGCGACAATGGAGAAAATGGCTCCTCGCCGACCGCTTCTGCTTCGCGTTAAGTGGCCGCGTACGACGGTCGCGGCCAAGTTGATCTCTTATTTTGCCTGCATTTTGTTACTCGCGGGCACGGTTCACGCCCTCGATCCGAACCTGCGTCTCACCCAGTACATGCACACCTCCTGGCGGATACAAGACGGGTCATTGCCAGCGGGCATGTATACGATCACGCAAACCTCAGACGGTTTCCTCTGGCTCTTATCGAATCGCGGCGATATCTACCGATTCGATGGTGTCCAGTTTCGTCCGTGGCGAGTGCCCACTGATGCTGAATCGATCGGCAGGATCAGGAACATCATTGGTGATCAGGCAGGTGGGTTCTGGGCACTAGGAGCAGATGGAGTCGCACACCTGAACGATGGGGTCGTAACTTCTCATGTCGCGTTGGACGGGCTTGAGGCGAATCCGCTCAATGTAAGCGAAGACACTGACGGCTCCATTTGGGTGGTGCGCGGCGACAACGGAATCG
>CAZDYZ010001038.1:0-2798 GCA_964509525.1 uncultured Acidobacteriaceae bacterium | reverse complement strand
CGTGACCAATCGTATTCGACTAAGGTCTATCGGCTTGATCTCCGGCAATACCGCGTTGAGGTGGATGGATGGCGACTTGACGCTCAGATCGATCGCCTTGGGCGGTTCGAGTATTGGCTCAGTGTCTTCGGGCAGCGCTTCCACGTTGTGTCGGTGGAGCAAGGATCAAGCTACAGGATCGAAGTGAATGGCGTATCGCACCGGATCGACCGCGATGACGGCGGCGTGGTGCGAGCGCCGTCTCCGGCCGTGGTGATTTCTATCGCAGTAAAGCCTGGCGACTCGGTTGCGACCGGCGAGCGTCTCGCTGTACTCGAAGCTATGAAAATGGAAATGCAGCTACTAGCCCCCTTCCCGGGAAGGGTGCGCCAGGTCATGGCGATAGCCAATGTGCAGGTATCTGCCGGGGCTCCCATCTTGCAGATCGAACCAGCTGCGGAACATAAGACGACAGAGTCAACCGGCCGTTTGGTCTTTGGCGCATCATCCAGCGCAGGAAGCCAAGACTATCGACCGCGGTGGCAGCAGAATTTTGAAGAACTACGTCAATTGATGCTGGGGTTCGATGTGAGTCCGGAACGTACGTCGCGTTTGCTGGCCGAATGGGACCAGCCGACGGAGGATCAGCCCGATAAAGAGGAAATACGGCAGCGGGAAGATGAGATCCTCAACATCTTCGTTGACCTATGCTCCTTATTCCGCAGGAACCCAAGGGTGTTTGATCAAATGGGCGGTGAAGCGCCTAGCACGGAGGCTAACCTATTTTCTTATCTGCGTATGCTCGACACGCACGGGGAGGGGCTCTCGGCGGAGTTCATCGAGGCCTTGGGACGAGCGGTGGCCCACTATGGGGTGGCCACACTGGATCGTTCGCCCCAGTTAGAAGAGTGTCTGCTCTGGATTTACAAATCACATCAAAGAGTGGAGCAGCAGATCGCTCCAATTCTCGGGTTACTACAACGGCGGGTGGCGGGGCTCGATGCGAAGCAACCACCTCCTGATCAGGCATTCCGCACGCTGCTAGGACGGATGATCTCGATTACCCGTGAAGTGTTTCCCACCGTCAGCGACCTGGCGCGCGAGCTACGCTATCGCTGCTTCGATCAGCCACTGTTTGAGCAGGCGCGGCGTCAGCTTTATGCAGCGGCTGACGAGCACTTGGACTTTCTTGCGGCCCACCCGGACACGCCGGACCGACATGAGAGAATGCGTGCACTGATCGAATGTCCGCAACCGCTAGCTAGTCTGTTATCGAGCCGGTTTGCCGCAGCGCCCGCATCTCTGCTGCCATTAATGCTGGAGGTGATGACATCCCGCTACTACTACGGGAAGACACTCGCCAACTTTCATCCTCTGACCTTGGATGGGCACTGCTGCGCAAAGGCTGAGTATGAGGAGAACGGGAAGCGCATACATATCTTCGCCGCGCACACGGAGTATCCTCGGCTCTCCGAAGCGATGCAGGCGATGCTTCCTCTACTCGCAAACGTTCCAGTAAACGACGACATCGTCCTCGATTTCTTCACTTGGAGCCCCAGCCCGCTGACCGAAGCGGATCAAACCGAGCGTGAGATTAGATCCATCATCAACCAGGATAGGCTACCCCGTCTGATTCGACAGATCGTGGTGGCAGTATCTGCCGCTGGTCGTGCCCCCGGCTTAGCCGGCATGCAGCACTTCACCTATGAGCTAGGAGAGAAAGGATATGAAGAAGTAGAGCTCTTCCGTGGAGTTCATCCGATGATGGCCGAACGCTTGCACCTTTGGCGGCTGAAAAACTTCAAAATCAAACGGCTCCCTTCGGTGGAAGATGTTTACCTCTTGCATGCAGTTGCTAACGAAAACCCGAAGGATGAACGTCTGTTTGCGGTTGCTGAAGTACGTGACCTCACACCCGTGCGGGATAGGGCGGGCTGCATTGTGCTACTGCCGCACTTGGAGCGCATGTTCGCCGAAGCCGTAGCGGCCATCCGGATGTTTCAGGCGAAGCGCGCTCCTCGCGAACGGCTGTATTGGAATCGAATATTTCTATACGTATGGCCAACGCTCAGTCTCAAACCCGAGGAACTCAATGACCTTGTGCACCGGCTGGCGCCCGCGACTGACGGTCTGGGATTGGAGCAGGTGGTGGTTCGGGTCCGCATTCCCAATCCGCGAACCGGAGAGCTGCGCGATACAGTGATGCGTATCTCGGCTCCGGGTCATTCCGGGTTGTTGATGACCTTCCGGCCTGCGGCCAAGTTGCAACCGATGAAGCCCTTGACGCCCTACGACCAGAAAGTCGTCAAAATGCGGCAGCGTGGCTTCCTTTATCCTTACGAGATTGTCAAAATGCTCACTCCTGCTCCCGATGACACGCGGGCGGAGTTTCCTCCCGGAGAGTTCATCGAGCACGATCTTGACGCCGAGGGTTGCCTGGTGCCCGTGGATCGTCCCTATGGCCAGAACACCGCAAACATCATCGTTGGCGTCATTCGCAACTTTACAACCAGGTACCCGGAAGGCATGACGAGAGTCTTACTTTTGGGCGATCCGAGTAAAGACTTGGGCGCGATCGCTGAACCCGAATGCCGGCGCATTCTCGCCGCTCTAGCTCTGGCTAAGGCGAAGGGTGCTCCGTTGGAATGGTTCCCCATATCCGCGGGCGCGAAAATCTCGATGGACAGCGGGGTGGAAAATATGGACTGGATTGCCCAGGTTCTGCGCGGATTGATCGAGTTCACGCAGGCGGGCAGCGAAGTCAACCTAGTGGTGAACGGCATCAACGTAGGTGCCCAACCTTACTGGAATGCCGAAGC
>CAZDYZ010001037.1:0-1549 GCA_964509525.1 uncultured Acidobacteriaceae bacterium | reverse complement strand
GAACAAAGGCCCGCTGCGAGGAGTCACCACCGCACTGATGGTGTGCCGACCCAGCATCATGCCCAGGGCCGTATCTTGGACCTCAAACCATGACGCGTAGCCAGCAGTGTCGACGAGGTGAATGCCGTACCCTTCACCGTGCTCGCAGTTCGCCTTGCCATTGTTGGATATGGAGATGCCGTGAGAGTTGCTCCACCAGGTTGAGCCACGGAAGACGACATCGACCATCTCGTCACCGGCCACATACTGGGCGCGCTTCCATGGTTTGGCGATCCAAAGGCGCCAAGGCTCATCCGTCTCGATTGAGGGTTGGTCTTCCTGGGCTATCGTCCGAAGGGTCACCATCCCGGAGCCCAGAGGTTGCGTCGAAGTCCTTTGACCTTCCTGACTCAGTCGTGCAATACCCGCCTCCCATGCCTCGCCAAAGAGGCGTACGTTGCGCCACTCGCGACCTGCCACCCGAATCGTGTCCCAGCGAGAAGCTGAGGTCGAAAGCAGTTCTGAGAACTCCGCGGTCAGGTCGGTCACTGCTAGAGAGGTTAGATGGGAGGCCACAGCCGTGCTCCTCTTAGGTCCTGGAGCGCGAGCCAGACCATCCCAGTAACCCGAGCCCTTGCCGGAGTGATCTCGGGCGGTAGGTCGTCAGACCAAGGCGCGATGTACCGGCATCACATACAGCCCGGTCCGACTCGATACACGACTCGACCGGGAACTGCAGTTTCAGGCCGCATCGGGTCGCGAGACCAAGCGTCAGCGGCCGGAGCACATCTCCGGACTGCATCCCAGCGTCAGCCTTACTCGCGACGCACTAACACTCCCAAGGTGCGGTCACGTGCGCGCCGGCGGACGGGGGAGGTTGGCCGCCGATTGAGACGATGTCATCGCTCCACTCCCCAGCGCCTTGGATCGAGAAGTCGTCGCCAAATGGCTGTCCCGGATTCGCCTGGAAGGTGAGCGACGACGGCACGCCGGGCCCAGTCATTGCCATCTGCACAGTGACTCCGGGGGAGATCCCGAGAAGTGTCACACTCAAGTGCAGGCTCCCCTCCTGGCAGATGTCGCCCACGAAGGACAGCTCGTTGGTGGGGATCGTGACGTTGGAGGAACCGCCAGCCGGTGTGGGCGTAGAAAGGCCGGCAGCAGGCGTCGAAGATTGCCCCGCCGAGGGCAAGATGCTCGTCGACGGCTGGGATGTGGGGTGGCCACCACCGGAACTCAGAGCAAGGCCGGCGGTGACAGCCGCTACGACTATGACGGCTGCGCCGGCCGTGATGAACCAACGTCGTGCGCTGGAAGGGCTCCCCTCAACTTCGTCGTCGCTCTGCCCAGCCTCGTCGTCACTCTCCATTTCGGGGTCGATGCCAAGCTGCTCCACCTCGGGTGAGACCGGCGGCAGACCATCGATTTGCCTCGCGACATCGGGGTCGATGCCAAGCTGCTCCAGCTCGGGTGAGACCGGCGGCAGACCATCGATTTGCCTCGCGACATCGGGGTCGATGCCAAGCTGCTCCAGCTCGGGTAGATCCACTTCTCCACTTGCCGCACTCTT
>CAZDYZ010001036.1:0-3802 GCA_964509525.1 uncultured Acidobacteriaceae bacterium | reverse complement strand
TTCAGGTGCTGGATGTTCGCCGCGAGAGCGAGTGGGAGGCTGGGCATATCCATGGTGCCGACTGGTATCCGCTGGATCGCTTCAAGGCCTCACTGCCACCGATCGAGGGCAGGCAGCCTCTGGCCGTCCACTGCAAGAGCGGTTATCGCAGCGTCATCGCATGTAGCCTCCTACAAAGGGCAGGCCACAACAACGTTATCAACGTGATCGGGGGTTTTGATGCGTGGCGGGAGGCGCAACTGTTAGTAGAAAGTGGTACCGCGGTCGGCGCTTGATTGACTCTGCTGTCGCGTCCGCAATGCGGATATGCTGGATTGCATTTTGACATGGAGGCATGTTATGGCTCTTCAAATCGGTGATGTGGCTCCGGATTTCGAAGCCGAAACAACCGAAGGGCGAATCCGGTTCCATGAGTGGACCGGTGATTCCTGGACTATATTGTTTTCTCACCCGAAAGACTTTACCCCAGTATGCACCACCGAACTGGGGTACATGGCGAAGCTAAAGCCCGATTTTGACAAACGTAACGTTAAGATTATCGGCCTTAGTGTCGATCCGGTTCACAACCATGCGCGTTGGGCGGATGACATCAGGGAAACGCAAGGTTACGCACCTAATTACCCGATGATTGGCGATCCCGATCTAAGGATCGCAAAGCTCTACGGAATGCTGCCTGCCAGTACGCAAGGGACAAGCGAGGGCAGAACGCCCGCCGACAACATGACCGTGCGCAACGTTTTCGTCATCGGTCCGGATAAGCAAGTTAAACTTATCATCGCGTATCCGATGACGACCGGGCGTAACTTCGATGAGGTACTGCGTGTGGTCGACTCACTGCAATTGACCTCCAAACACAAGGTAGCCACCCCGGTGAATTGGCAACCTGGTGACGACGTTATTATTGCCGGTTCCGTGTCCGACGAAGAGGCTAAGAATGTCTATCCCAACGGCTGGAAGGCGCCCCGGCCTTATCTGCGGATCGTGCCTGATCCGAGGGCGTAGCCTTTGCGGTCCATTTTTTGGGGCCGCCTAACGCTTGCCTTTCCTCGTGAAGCATCGACGCTAGGCTCAGCGTTGGACCATGCCGACCCTCGTGCAGAGCCATTGCATCGGGGAGAGCTAAGCACCATATCGCTTTCCCATAGCTTGCCGTGTGCCACTTCTCCAGATTGCTCATCCGCTGGCCTCTTCTCTCAATAACGACATGAATGACGCGGCCAGCAAGATCATGCCATGGTTCTATGCTGCGCGAATCGAGCGTTTCTATTCGCCGCACGACTGGCATTTCAACGCCTTTCGTGAATTGGTCCGTGTACAGCAAGGGTGCCGGCATCGTACACTTCTACCATCACCATCCTAAGCATCCCACTCGCTGGTTAACGACTTGTAAGAAGCGAGAAATAGCTGTTTCCTGACCACCGTTATGAATGGTATCGCTTTGCAGACGAACTCATTTCAACTTTGTGGCAGTGAGCACCGGCACGCCGTTTCGGCATGAAGAAATCGGAGTCACTGTGAGACCATGACGCAAGTCGCTATGAATCCGGCCCGGCGTCTTTCGCATCAAAAATTGCTGATATGAAGGTTCTAATTCCAGCTCCGCTTCGACAGTACACAGGTAAGCACGCAGTTGTCGATCTGCGCCCCGGCTCGGTCGATGAGGTTCTTCGCGACCTGACCTCCCAATACCCTGACTTGCACAAACAACTGTTTGCCGACGATGGCAGGCTGCGTAAGTTTGTCAACGTGTACGTGAACGACGAAGACATTCGTCATCTCGAAAACGAGAACACGCTTGTCAAGTCCAACGACACTATATCGATCATTCCATCGGTAGCGGGAGGTTGCATCGAGTCGGGTTCAACGACATTGTGCGCCGTCCCCGGAGTTTCTTATGGCAACGCCCGATAGCCTGCAAGCCACCACTCTAAGCAATGACGAAATTCTGCGCTACTCGCGTCACCTGATCATGCCCGAGGTCGGCATGGGGGGGCAACAGAAGCTGAAGGCTGCGCGTGTGCTGTGCGTTGGCGCCGGTGGGCTCGGCTCTCCGCTTACTCTGTATCTCGCAGCGGCGGGCGTCGGCACGCTGCGCCTGGTTGACTTCGATGTGGTGGACTTCACCAACTTGCAACGGCAGATTATCCACACCACGGACGACGTTGGCCGTCCGAAGCTCGACTCAGCCGCGGACAAGCTAACCTCGGTCAATCCTTTCATCCACATTCGCAAGTTCGAGACAAAGCTCACCAGCGCGAATGCACTTGATATTCTTCGCGAGTTCGATATGGTCGCCGATGGCACTGATAACTTTCCCACCCGCTATCTGGTAAACGACGCTTGCGTGCTCGCCGGGAAGCCGAACGTTTACGCTTCTATCTTTCGATTCGAAGGTCAGGCCAGCATCTTCGCAACCGAGCACGGCCCCTGTTATCGCTGTCTCTATCCGGAACCGCCACCGCCGGGGCTGGTGCCATCGTGCGCCGAAGGCGGCGTGCTAGGCATTCTTCCCGGATTGCTGGGTGTGATTCAAGCTACCGAGGTCATCAAGCTCATCCTTGGATCGGGAGATCCGCTGATTGGCCGCCTTTTGCTGGTAGATGCACTCGGAATGCGCTTCAGGGAGCTCCGTCTGCGCAAGAACCGGGAATGCCCCGTCTGCGGCGTAAACCCGACTATCCGCGAACTGATCGACTATAACCAGTTCTGCGGCATCCGCGGTGAAGAAGCTCCGCTGACGACCGTTCCGGAGATTCGCCCGGAGGAACTGAAAGCCCAACTCGACGCTGACCACGACGTCTTTATTCTCGACGTCCGCGAGCCGCACGAGTATCAAATTTGCAACCTTGGCGGCCATCTAATCCCGCTCGGCGAGCTGCCCGCGCGTATGAACGAGCTAGACTCCACTCGCGAAACTGTGGCCCACTGCCGCAGCGGAGTGCGCAGTGCCAAGGCGGTGACTCAACTTCGGCAAGCTGGCTTTAGTAAGGTAAGAAACCTGGCTGGCGGCATTCTTGCCTGGTCTGACAAAGTGGATCCAACAGTACCCAAGTATTAGGATAGAGCGAGTTGGATTAGTCGAGCCTTGCGCATCAAGCATCTCTGAATGTCTGCCGTTGTGACTTTTGCCGTAGAATCGGCTCGACTCCCTAATCGGGAATGCGTTGCGGAGACCTCACTTTTTTGAGCTTGGCAAGTGATGGTTGTTTCTGCTAAGCTGTTTTTTTCTTTGGTGACGTAAGCAACCATGCGTTTTGCGATCGACTCCCGAATGCTTATGGCCATGTGTGCCCCAGGTGGGGCCATGCCTACGTCGGGAGCCTGATCGCGCATCTAACAATCTCCCTACACTGAGCGGCCGCCTGGGGCGTTGAATCCGGCGGCGATTTTGTTTTTGCCCACTTTTGCTCACCCCGAAGGGAGATAAGCATGTCACTGAAAAGCGACTTTGATGTATCTACGTTAGCCATTCACGGCGGACTGACACCTGATTCCGCGACTGGCTCCATTCTTACGCCCATTTATCAATCGACGACCTTCGTGCAGGACGCCGTCGGTGTACACAAGGGCTTCACATATTCACGCGACACCAATCCGACAGTAGATGCTCTGGAGCGAGCCCTAGGGGCCCTGGAAGGGACTCCACCTGCGGTATGCTTCGCTACCGGAATGGCAGCGATCACAACCTTGTTCCTCTCGCTGCTGAAGTCAGGCGATCACATCATCGTCTCGGAGGTAGTATACGGAGGCACTATTCGCCTCTGTCAGCAGGTTTTGAGCGGGCTCGGGATTGACCACACCT
>CAZDYZ010001035.1:0-2942 GCA_964509525.1 uncultured Acidobacteriaceae bacterium | reverse complement strand
TCCTGTCTTCCAAGCAGATAAGTGCCTGGCGCAATACCCAGTCTACATCGGGAGGTTCTTCGCAGTAGCACCGGCGGAAGGACGGGTATCTCGACTGCGGCTGCATAAGCCATGCGAGCCGGATGTTTTCTGAATGTCGGTACAGGCGCTCAACAAGCCCGCAAGAATCTGACAACCTCGCCTAAATCATAGAAGCTAGGTGCTTGCCTTACGGCTATTGTCATGATGTAGATCTTCAACTAGCCGCCTCGTCTGTGGGGAGTAGGCATGGAAAGTGAGTTGCGGCAATCCTGCCTGGTGGCGCAATTCCTTAACAACCATGCTAGTACTTTCGCCGACTGCGTCAGTTTTAGGGTCGTCTTTTGTTAACAACTCGTGTCTGGGCGTAGCGCATTCAGTGCATATGGCAAAGCTCAACGATGGACGGCGGCTGACGGGGAACAGAAGAAACTGACGAGGGTTGATAGGACAGGTGCCGTGCAGTTATTTACGGAATGGATCTCCAATTCGCAGAACAGTAGGCCGCTAGAGCCTAGACGCTATGGGCGTCCATCGATAACTTGTGGGCGCAATGCTGGTCTCATGAAAGGGCACACTGTGACAACAGCAAACGATTCCGGGCAAGCCATGATCGAGTTCGTTCTGGCGGCAACCGTTTTTTTCTTGCTCGCCCTTGGGTCCATGGATTTTGCGAATCTGTTTTATCATCAGCTGACCCTGCAAAATGCGGTACGGCAAGCAGGACGATATGCCATTACGGGACAGTGCATAGTCGGCACCGGCGGTTCCTGCTCGATGTCCCGCAGCCAATCCGTTTTTCAAGTCCTCGAGACTACCTCGAATGGCATGATTACCGGCTCTAATGTCGGTAGCGTGGCCACGATGACATGCACAAATAACGGTGGCGGATGCCCGACACAGGCCGGAGGGCCGGGGGACACAGTGACCATCACAGTGACCTACCCGTATCATCTTGTGACTTCCCCGATCTCGCATTTCTTTTCGAATGGCGTTTATACGATGACATTGAGTGCGAGTTTTACAAACGAACCTTTCCCGCCGAGCCAGAGCTAGGACTACCCAATGAAGATACTTACAGAAGAGTCGGGTCAGGCGTTAGTAGAGCTGGGCTTTACTCTATTCTTTCTGTGCATTGTCGTCTTCGGGATCATCGAGTACGGTCGTGCTGTGTACGACGTTGAGGTCATGAAGAATCTGGCAGGAGAAGGCTCCAGCATGGCTTCGCGTGGGACCACCACTTCAAAGACGGCAACCACCGTGGTTACATACGCAGGTTCTGACATAAGCATAAACACAAAGGGATGCGTCATTGTTACGGGTGTTACCGAAAACTCTGGTGGAACAGGCCAGGTGGTCACGTCTCAGAGCTGGGCTGGAGAGTGCACATCGTCAATGAGCAGCGAAATCGGATGCCTCTCTGGACAAGGTACATGTACAAGCTCGGTTGCTACCCTTCCCACGGCTGCTGCCAATGCAGTACAGCAGGGGGTGTCTGGGATGACGGTTTATATAACCGAGATCTTCTACACCTTTAGCCCGATTACTCCGTTACCGAACTTTCTGGGAAAAACTATATTGCCATCCCAGCTGTACAGTGCGGCTTATTACTGACGAGGAGAGATTGCTGATGTGCCACTTTAACATTGCAAGAGATGAACGAGGGCAGATCCTTATTCTTTTTGCTTTCCTCCTTACTGTCCTCGTGCTGTTTTCAGGATTGGCTATCGACTGTGGACTTCTCTATATCACAAAAGCCAAGCTGTCAACTGCTGTGGATGCCGCCTGCCTCATGGGCATGAAAACTTTATCCAAAGGACAAACTACTGCTGCCACCGTTGCCACCGATGAATTTAACGCGAATTTTGGACCTAACCCACCCACGCCGACAATTACATTTCCAACAGATCAATACGGCGACCAACAAATAAACATAACGGCTACCGCCACCGTAAACACCGTATTCATGAGGATCATTCCAAACTTCGCAACTGTGAGTGTCAGTGACACCGCTACCGCTACGCGCGGCAAGCTGGCGATGTCTATTGTACTTGACCGCTCAGGCTCGATGAGTTCAGATGGAGGAGGTACGGCACTGCAATCTGCAGTTCCCGCTTTCGTGGCTGACTTTAGTAATGCGAATGATGAGGTTGCGTTGGTCAGTTTCTCCTCCGGTGCAACCGTTAACTATTCAATTGCGACCAATTTTCAATCCCCGATTGATTCAGCCGTCGCCTCGATGGTTTTCTCGGGCGGCACATTCGGGACTGGCGCAGGCACCAACTCAGCAAGCACTACAATTGGGCCACCAATGTCAATGGCCGATCAACAGGTCGATTCCGTCAGCGCAGCGTCAGGGCAGAACTTGGTCAAGGTGGTGGTGTACTTCACTGATGGCTTGATGAACGCAGTTCAAGACACCTTCACCTGCATAGTTGGTGGCGTGGCAACGCCAGAACTTATAAACTATGGTGGTTATGATTCGCCTTCTACCCTGGTTGGCTTTTTTAGTCCCACGAATGGGACTCAGTGGGGAGGCGGAAAGTCAAGCCCGGTTACAAGCTTTCCATATAACTCCAGTGGCAGCATTTGCCAAAACCCTGCAGGAACGAATGTAACCAAGTTCCCCTCTCAGCAATACGGACAAGAGGCGATTACACAGGCTAATCTTGTTGCTGAGGCTCAGTACCGAGCCATCTACACTGCCAACGCCATGCGTACTGAGTCCAACCCAGTATATATCTTCACTATTGGGTTGGGGGATGGCACCTCTGGCGGTATGAGCCTATCCACCCAGAATTTCCTGGCGCAGCTCGCGAACGACCCCAGCTATTCCACTTACAAATCAGGTCAACCGGCAGGATTGTTTCAATACATAGCAACCTGTCCAGGATCGACCTGCACCGCGGATCTGAACAAGGCTT
>CAZDYZ010001034.1:0-2912 GCA_964509525.1 uncultured Acidobacteriaceae bacterium | reverse complement strand
ATCAAGATAGCGAGCAACCTTTGTTGCAAAATGACCGCGCAGAGACGACAAACCCCAGAATTACCGCGAACAGAGTTGTGCCTTGTCCATTAGACTCATAAGCCCTCTAAAGAACAACCGCATACTGTCGTCACCCTGATTACGTGTCATACGCGGTAGCGGCCGAGCAGACGGTCCAGCAACTGGCCCCCGAGAGACTGAACGGACAGTGATGCAGGGACAGAACAGTGTTTTTTCGCGGGGAATGGCGACCCGCATACAATCGTGCCATGGCCGTGGACAACGAAGCCTTACGATCGGTGTTGAAGCGAGTACCAATCTTCTCCAGCTTGTCTGACCAGGAGTTCGCGTTTCTTACGCCACGCTTGGTACAACGCAGGTTCCGAACCGGTGAGCTCATCTTCAATGAGGGTGATGCCTGTACCGGTTTATATGTTGTGCAAGTGGGTAACGTACGCGTCTTCAAAACCTCTCCGGGCGGTCGGGAACAGGTATTGACGATTGAAGGGCCAGGTAGTTCCGTGGCCGAACTCCCGGTCTTCGACGGCAGTAATTATCCCGCGTCGGCGCAGGCGGTCTCTGATTGTGTCCTCATTTTCCTTAGCAAACAGGACTTTCAGGCCCTTTGTCTGAAATACCCCTGGGTCGCTCTGAATGTCTTGCGGGTGGTGGGTAGGCGTCTGCGCACGCTGGTCGGCATCATTGAAGAGCTTTCGTTCACCACTGTGCGGCATCGCTTGATCGCACTGCTGGTGCGGCTAAGCAAGGTGGAGGGCAGTCGTACTGGCGACAGAGTCACTGTCATGTTACCAGCAAACAACAGCGAATTGGCTGCGCAGATTGGAACCGTGCGGGAATTGGTTTCGCGCAATCTAAGCCGGCTCCAGTCTGAGGGCCTGATCCTCATTGACAATCGCAAGGCAGAGATTCCCTCCATCAAGCGGCTGGAAGCCGAATTGGAAACCTCTGCCGGATAGATTCGCTATCTGCTCTGCCGTTAAACGGTCTCTCACAAATCACCGGGGCTCTAGTGTGTGTCGGGCACGGAGTGGCGATCGCCTGTGACAGAAGTCATAGGCGACAGCTTGCAGCCGCCGTACGCTGGGTTGTACCGCGAGGCTTGGTTCGACCTGGGTGCTCGCAGGAGGAAAGAGCAATGACCATCGCAACCCGCAAAACGCTCGGCCAGATTGCGGCTGAACTGCCCCATGCAACGCGCGAGTTCGAGAAGCTTGGAATTGACTATTGCTGTGGCGGAAACAGGACGCTCGATGAGGCCTGCGCCGAAGCCAATCTCTCCGTGGACGATGTCTTGGGTCGGCTACTGAAGGGAATGTCGGCCTCAGGGCCCGCGACTCGGCACTGGCAGAACCAGCCCGTCGCCGATCTCGTCGCCCACATCAATGCTACCCATCACGTGTTCGTGCGCCAGGAGTGTTCACGAATCGAAGCCCTGGCGGCAAAAGTCGTGGCCGTCCACGGTAAGAACCATCCCGAGCTCCTACGGGTGCAGGAGATTTTCTCTGCACTGGCGGAAGAACTCAGCGTCCATCTCATGAAAGAGGAACAAATTCTTTTCCCTTATGTACTCCGTCTTGAGGAAAATTTCCTTGCCGGTGAGCCCGCGCCACCTGCGATGTTTGGGACGGTCACGAACCCGATACGCATGATGATGATGGACCACGATGGCGCCGGCGACGCGCTCAAGCAGCTGCGGTCCGTCACCAAAGACTACTCCGCTCCAGATGACGCATGTACTAGCTACCACACTTTATACGACGCGCTGCAGAAATTCGAAGCTGACCTGCACCAGCACATTCACCTGGAAAACAACATTCTGTTCCCGCGGGTAGTCGCGATGGAGGCGAGGCAGTAGGAGGCGATGTCAACATTCGCTGAGCAAGACATCAAAGGTAACGCAAGGGTTTCCATTTCTTGTGTTCGAGTTCCCCGATTCGAGCCTTGGCACTTGCCACGCCAGAGGCTCGGCCGGCGGGATGATACAGAGTACTCTCAATCTGTGGATTGGCGCCCAGTTCTACCTATGGGTATCGCAGGACACTGAGATATGCGTCTGCCAAAGCAGCCTTACCTCCAGCTGGTGGTCAGCGCCAACCAGCGGCAACATCCATCACGCCAAAGCGGTGATTCCAATTAGCCAGATCCCGATCTTTGGCGTTCAGCCAGCTGGCTCGGGTGTGACTAAGGTCATGGCCAAAGATTGCTCCGACATTTATCTTCTGCAATAGCAGGAGTAAGATCCCGGCGAAGTTCTATCTTGGCGCTCCACATGAAAACAACGGCAGCCGTTGCATTGGCCTTGTTGCTCGGCCTGATCTTAGGCTTGGGTGTGTACACTTTCGTGTATGCCAAGGGCTACTCCTATTTAACCAACAATCCCGAGGCTTGTACCAATTGCCACGTTATGCGCGATGAATACGAGGGTTGGGTGAAGTCCAGCCATCGTCACGCTGCCACCTGCAACGACTGTCACGCGCCCCATAACCTAATCGGGAAGTATGCTGTCAAGCTCAACAATGGCTTCTGGCATTCGTTCTACTTCACTACCGGGCGATATCCCGACACCATCGAGATCACAAAGTTCGACGCCAAAGTTGCTGAGAGCGCCTGCCGCCACTGCCATCAAAACATTACGGCTGCAATTGACGGAAATGTGCTACACGGGCAGGCGAAAGGGTTGGACTGCACCCGTTGCCACGGCACGGTGGGTCACTCGGATGCGTCCTACTCTGCAAATCTTCCTCTTCATCCCTGGAGCAATCATGAATCCCAAAACAACTGAGCAAGATGCGCCCTCACGAAAGATGTTGTTTGCAGTGGTCCTACTCGCAGCTGTTGCTGCAGTCGCCGTCACAGCCCTGCTGGTGAACATCATTGAGCGCAAGCAGGAA
>CAZDYZ010001033.1:0-3971 GCA_964509525.1 uncultured Acidobacteriaceae bacterium | reverse complement strand
GCCTGGGCCGCTGTCGCACTGAAGTGGCAGAGCCTCTCTTGAACCCTCCTTCTGCGCTTCCCAGAGTAGCGGCCAACGTGGGCGCGATTTCCAGCAGAATGCCGCAGCCGGTGGCGTTGTCTTGCGCGCCATTGTAGATGTTGTCGCCGGGCATGCCGGGCACGATTCCCAGATGATCGTAGTGTGCACTGTAGACTACCGCTTCGTTCTTTAGCTTGGGATCGGAACCCGGCAGTTTAGCCAGAACGTTGTAAACGTCAAACGGTCGCACCGTGCTGACCATGTGCGCTTTCAGCCTTGCCGGAAGCGGGACGGCCTTGAAGCCACGAGTTTGTGCACGGGTTATCATCTCTTGGAGGTTCATGCCGCACGCCTGCATCAGTTTTTGGGCCACCTCAACTTGTATCCAAGAGGCAACCTTCAGCTTGGGCGCCGGATCCTCGCGCAGATACGCGCGCTCTCCTGACCACGAATTGCGCACCACCTCCCAACCATAGCTGGCCATCTCGGTCTTGTGGATAAGGATCACGCCAACCGCTCCCCGGCGTGCCGCCTCTTCGAATTTATAGGTCCAGCGACCGTAATATGTGAGCGCCTTGCCAGTAAAAAACGCAGGGTCGTCCGACGGTGGCTGGTTCACCATCATGAGCAGCACTCTGCCCTTCACGTCCGCGTTTCCGTAGTCGTTCCAGTTGTACTCCGGAGCATCAATGCCATACCCCACCCACACGATGGGAGCATCAACCTCATTCTGCGTATCGGTAGTCTCGTCCATCGCGACGAAGTCTTCGCGGTTGCGCAAGGGCATGGGTTCACCCTCGTATGGGACCAGGGTAAAGGTAGTTTCATCCTGCGTGGCGATGCCGATCATCGGTACTTTTTGCTTGTAGGTGTCCCGATCACCCGCTGGCGTCAGGCCATAGAGCGCGAATTGGGTGGCGATGTATTCGGCTGCAATGTCACCTCCACGCGCGCCGGTGCCGCGCCCTTCCAGCAGATCGTCGGCCAGGAACTTGACCTGGGCACGAATCTTCTCAGGATCAACCGCGGCCATCGCGCGCTCTGCGACGGCAGGCAGGCCCGCAACACGCGGGGCTGTGCTGCTGGTTCTGGTCAGATGAGATTCGGCAGGGATGTGCGGGCCCTGAGCGAAGAGCAGACCGACTGCCAGCGTGGTTGGCAGTGCGATAAAGACAACCTTACCCATGTATGGAGTCTCCTGGTGCCCTCCACGGCACACTGTCAAAGCCTTCATTCTACGCGAACTAAAACCCGGACCGGATCGCTATAGGGCTCGTTTCAAGCGGGTATTCGAGAAGCAGAAGGATTCAGAGGCGGCCACTTTGTCCCGATAACCAGTGACGGCGCAAGAGTCGAAAGCAATGTCACAGAGGACGGTGTGTGATTGTTCTCGGCCAAGGACGACGGCAGCCCATGCTGCCGGCAACACCAATGTAGCGAGTCTGGGCAAGGCAGGGTCTCACATCACAGCTAATGTTCCTGCCATCGGCCTAGATCTTGGCGCCAGCCTGTACTGGAGCCGGCTTTTAAGGGATTCATTAAGCTCCACGACCCCCGCGTGGAATAGGGACAGCCTTATCAGAATTGTGTGAAATAGCCTCTCGAGGTTATAGGGGATCCTCCTTACATAACAACGCCCCGTCCGTGGACAGGGCGCTTGAACCTAGCCAAATCGCCAGGCTAAACGACTTTAGCAAAGATGATCACCAGGGTAAACAGAACCAGCGACTCGATAAAGGCCAGGCCCAGAATCAGAGCCACCTGGATAGCCGGTCGTGCGGCGGGATTTCGGGCCATGGCTTCACAAGCCGCAGCGCCGACCCGACCTTGCCCGAGACCCGCCAAGCCGGCCGCAATGGCAATGCCAAAGCCAGAGGCGATCGGGACCCAAGGACTTGCTGGTACGGCAGCGGTTGTGCCCTGCGCGTAGGCCGGCAGGGTCAGCACCATCATGGCCACCAGCATAAAGACGAGGATGGTCAATTTGTTCATTTTGCCTTCTCCTTTTTATAAATTGCCGCCAGTGGGTGGTTGACGTTCACCGTGCTGACGCCCTCACACTTGCAGCCTTCTACATGCTACCTTGCAAATTTCTCCTCGCGAGCTGTCATTCAATGTTCGTGCGCCACGGCTTCCCCAATATAAACCGTTGCGAGCAGCACGAAGATGTAGGTCTGAATAAACGAGACGCCGATGTGCAACAGCAGAAACACCACCGGAATAGCGATGGGAAACAGCGAGAGGAACACCAGGGTCACCATATCGCCTGCGAACATGTTGGCGAACAAACGAATGGTGAGTGACAGGATTCGCGCCAGGTGGCTGAATATCTCAATCGGAAATAGGAGCGGTGCCACAAACGGTTCTGGACCCAGGAAGTTCTTTACGTAGTGGAAGCCGTTCTGGCGAATGCCCTGGAAATGGTAATAGAACCAGGTGACAAGCGCGCAACCGAGAGGCACGGAAGGGACTGCTGTCGGCGACTCGAAACCGGGGATCACACCGATGAGGCAGCACGTCAGGATGAAGATGCCCAGGGTTGTCAGGTACCCCGTATATTGCTCGTACCCGTGGCCTATCACCTCATGACCCTGTTTGCTGACAAAGGAATCGATGCTCTCGATCACCTGTTGCAGCACTCCGGGATTGTCCACCGAAAGACGCGCACGGACGATCGCGAACAACAAGACGAGCAGCACAAACACCAATATCTGCATCGCCACGTAGTTGGTGATCGGCGCCTGGGGATGAGCGGGGTACACATGGAAAAGCCCCATGATCGCATTCGCCACGCCAGCGAAGTACTTGTTCAGCAGGGTTGTTATCCCGAGTTGCTCAGGCATGAATTCTCGACTCTCTAAAATTGGATCTCGGGTTGAACTTGCACACCTTCGCAGCTATGAAACGGGCGCCAAAGTGAAATCGGGAAGTCAGAGTCCAAGCCGCAGGGCAACAAACAGTTCGACTACGACTTCGCAGGCGATGGCTGCAATGGGAAGGCAAATGCCCCCGAGGAAGCCGTACAAGCCCGCGCGAGAAAGCTTAAATATAACATAGGCACCAACGGCGATGAGGAGGTATCGAAGCACCGCGCGCAGAACGATGCCCCCTCCACGTTCGCGGCTCTGAGCTGTGGTGATCCGCTTGCCCAGGGCCTCGACGGCGCGCTGGAGCCAGCGATGATTCACGTAAGAGATGATCGCGCCTGCGGCAAATCCCGCCGCAACTGGCCAGCGGAAGAAGGTCAGGCACGCCAACAGCGTCAAGACACCAATGGCCAGCATGAACTTGCGGATACGCTCCAGGGCACGATCGTAGAATTGATCCGCCTTCGAGGAACTCAGTTCGAGCTTCGCCATGGCACAGAACACTGTAACGCAGCCGACAAAGTCACGGCTCTATTCGCTCCTTATGTTCTTGTCTCGCATTATCGTTCGAATCAGTTCGACAAAACCCGCGATCGCTCCCAGGACGACCCCAGCGAGAAACAACCAACGGGTGTGAAACCAATAGTCGAGCAATTTGCCGAGAAGCAGACCTACCACAACGGCAGCTGGAATGATGAATGCAATCTGCGAATAGTGAGCCCATAGTGCTGCAGCACTCTGTGGGGTCCTGTCCCGTTGCTCATCGCTCATGGAGAAGAGACTAACACCCTGCCCACGCTGAGGCACCATTGGTGTCTGGTGCAGTCAGGATCGGACGCTTCGATCGCAGGTTGCCTGCATTGCATGACTAGGTCTGTAGTCAAGTTGCATTTTTCGCGTCGCCCCATTGCCCTGCGGTTTGACCTGACGTTGATCAGCCGCTATGATCGATTTGCGGGGTGGAGCAGTCTGGTAGCTCGTTGGGCTCATAACCCAAAGGTCGGTGGTTCAAATCCACCCCCCGCAACCAAACAAGCTATTGAATCGAAAGCCCTTGCGTGTCCGGCGTAAGGGCTTTGTCGT
>CAZDYZ010001032.1:0-2853 GCA_964509525.1 uncultured Acidobacteriaceae bacterium | reverse complement strand
CGGGCAAGTTCGAGAACCTGGCAAGTTACGGCTCCGATAGCGTTGTCATTCAGGACCTTATTCGCCGTGAGCCAAGTCTAGGCGAGGCACTGCATCCAGCGTTGATCTATTGCGCAGCAGAGGTTGTTTGGGCGACCAGAGTAGAGATGGCGAGAACCGTAGAAGACGCTCTGGCACGCAGGACACGTGCGCTGTTTCTTAATGCACAGGCTGCATCGGCAGTCGCGCCACGTGTGGCCGCACTCATGGCACGCGAGCTTCGTCGTGACGAGGCGTGGCAATCGCAACAAGTGAAAGCCTTCCAGGAGTTGGCGCGCAATTACCAGCTCCAATAGCTGTCATTCAGCTTCGCACAAGGGTAAAATGGGGGCAGCATAGCTATCAGAATAATATCTGGAGGTGGGTTACCTATAGCGTCGCAAGAACCGGATCGTCACTCTCTTCTTACCACTCGCGCGGCGAGATAATTTACGTTTGCATAAATGAAGGTTCGTGCAGTGATTCCGTAACTCATTTAATCTGCAAAGAGGATTGCCTGTTCACCCGTGCTTCCCGACTCATTCGTCGATAACCTGCATCCCGGCAACCTGACAAGTAGCTTCCTCGAGGACGCATCCGTTTGACATCCTCCGGCCATTCATCTGAGTCACAATGAGCTCCGATGCTACAAGCACCAACAACGTTAATTTAGATTCCGACCGAAGGCTGTAGTCTTAAATTCTTCTCTCCAGCGCGGTGCAAAGTACCGCGCTTGGCTGCCGTGTGCCACTATCAGAAGAGACACTACCTAAATCCGCGGTGCTGCGCGGACTGTGCCGGCGAAATCGGAGAAGCGAAACCTGCATCTCCGGATAGGTATGTCAATCTCGTAGGCGCTGCAAGCCGGGTGCCAGCAGCTTCAACGATCTCGGCTATCTTCAGGATGACGTCCTGGCGAATGACAGTGAACTCTGTCCAATCACCCGTCTTGGCATAAGCCCACAACTCCAATTCGAAAGCAGCGCCAGCAAAGTCGGCCACGCGAATTCTTGAGGTCCCGGATTCGATGGAAGGGTGTTGATCCAGCATGCGCTGCACCCCATCCAGGACCAACCGCAATTGTTCCACTCGAGTTTCGATTCGCAGCGAAAAATTTTGACTGAGCAGCAGTTTGCTGCGCGCCTTCATATTTTGAAACTGCATTTGCGCAAGCGACGAATTAGGAACGACCAGCAGGTTCTGGTCCAGTGTCCGCAGCCGGAGTGAGCGAAGCCCGATATCTTCGACTGTCCCGAGTTTGCCGCCGATTTCGCAGAAATCGCCGGCATGCACCGCTTTGTCCATCAGCAATGACACTCCGCCGATGATGTTCTCTAGTGTTTTTTGCGCACCCAGCGCGATCGCCAGGCCGCCGATGCCGAGTCCGGCAAGGGTCGTCTTAACATTCACTCCAAACAAAGCCATTGCGGCGACAAAGGCGATGATCAGCAGCACAATGCGGTTGACTCGCTGGACCAGAATCAGAATTGACTCTCCACCTCTGCCTGTGGTTCGCCTGCGATTTACCGCGTGGTCGAAACCACGGTCCATCATCCTGCTCGCGAGCCATGCGAAGCATGCCACCAGTAGGGCTGCCAGGACGCGGAAGTAATACTCGCGATACAGCAGGGGCGGTTCCAGCAAGTACACCAAGAGGCCATGAATCACGATTGCTATGACGCACTTGATCGGCAGGCCGAGATCCGTTTCCCAGATCGTTTTCAGCGAAACTCGCCGGAGTTTGCGCCACACTCGCCGAGGCACGCTCAACACGAATGCTAGCAACCACGCCAGCACCAACGAGATCGGAATCGAGAGCAGCCATCCGAGCCACTGCGCAAGTGACATCGCCAACAGGTGGCGATGGCTCAAAGCGGCAGGCACCACTCGTTCGCCTAGTGTGGGACCCTCGCTTTTCATTTCGGCGTAGAGCTGCGGGATCTTCGCAACGGTTTCGCTCGAAACTAACCAGATCTTCCCGTAATTCGGATCGTCCACCCGCACCAGGATGAGATCTACCGTCGTGCCTCCTATCTCAACAGCCCCGGCCCGTTGCTGCCCAAGTGGAAGTCCCTCTTCAACCCTGCCATTGGGGTCATTGCTTAGCAAGGCAAGGTCGCCTTTGTACCTTGTGCGCAACGCTTGAAATGCCCGAGCCAATTCCAGCATGTCCATCCCCTGGCCTGGGACAGGTTGCAGGTAACGGGCTATGCACGCGAAATCCTCGCGCGCTCCGCATCTCAGAAGGCCTTCTACTGTACTATGGGGAGTTCCCCTTCGCAGCGGATCGAGGGCTGCCGCAGGTTCAGCCATCGTTGGAGGTGCTGCGGATTTTGGAAGCTGAGCCAGAGAACTCGCAGATGCAAATAAGAAGAAAGCCACGGTGGTGAGGCGAGCACACTTCCAGCCAAGCGACTTGCTTGGCTCGTATCCGGTCTCTGTTGGCAAGAACATCTCTTAACCTATCGTACTTTGCTTGGCCTCACGCAATTGCATGACCAGTTTCCCGTTTCGCACTCCGCGCCGACTTCAGCCAGTCTCTTGCTTCGCCTGCCGCTCGAGTAAAACGCAATACCCAAAGCAAGAACGGGACGATGAGGGTGAATTCTGGACCTTGGTGATGAGTGTTCTTCCGGTTATCGGGCTCCTGCGACTTGCTCTCGCGTCAACTGTGCCGTGTATTTGCTTGCGCCTTGTAGCGTACCCTCAGGTGTTATGCGCGCGAACAAATCAAGAACACGAGCGATAATCCCCGTCCAACCGGTCTGGTGACTGGCTCCTAGGCCCGCGCCATTGTCGCCATGAAAATACTCATAGAAGAGGATGTAGTCCTTC
>CAZDYZ010001031.1:0-2157 GCA_964509525.1 uncultured Acidobacteriaceae bacterium | reverse complement strand
CGGATTAGCAAGGAAGGACTGGCCCTGCTAGAACATCATGGCCAGTTCACGACCGTCCTGCACTCGAACACCGAACATCTTCCGCACCCCGCGCAAGTCTTTCATTCACTCGAATTGAATGCGATTCAGCTGGCACTGGCGCACCAGAACGTGCTTGCCGGGTGGCACTCGGAGGTCGAAGTCGCATCCTTCAACACCATTTCACGCTCGCCTTATCAAAAGGATTACGATGCCATCGTTGACGTGTGGATCGGCGAGAGAAGAGCATGCTTTGCCCTGGAATACGAACGCAGCTTGAAGAGTTCCAAGCAGTATGAGCGCGTGAGGAGAGCCCTCGAGTGCGAGCGCCAGGTTGGGTGCGTTCTGTATCTGACCTCTGGCGTTGAAATCCTGGTGCACCTCGTGCATGAGTTCGAGTCGGTAAACATGAACTTGGCATTTGCCAATGCCCCAGACTTCGCGCAATTGCTCCTCGATACCACCGTCATCACCGGGCGCAACACCTCGGGAGTGAGATTCAGCGACCTGCTCCAATGACGGCCCCCTTTCTAATGACGTCTCTTTGCCTGCTCATTGGTTGTTTCTCGCGGCGTTCTCGCCGCGTGTTTGCCGCGAAGATGCCGCTTTGGGAGGCCTTGTAACATGCTACCGGTCAGTGATTTGCGTTCTGACTCCCCCGTGAATTTGGTGTGTATTGTAGGTTCGTATTTGGGTCCGTCTGAGCACCCCAATCTGGGTTGCGTGTTCACAGTCGTGGCTATTGTGCGGTTCTGCTGCCACCGCGAGGTGTTTGGGTTTCACGATCCGACGAGTATTCACAAACCTTCGAGTCACAGGCGTGATTGCTCCCAGCCGTACAGTTGCCCATGGTTCTCGGCGTCAAGCGACCTTCGACGGAGAGGTGTAACTGCAGTCCTGAAGTCATCGTTGGAGCCTACTCAAAGACTTTCCTTGTCGGTACTGTCCTTCACTTTGGCTGGGGGTGAAGCTGGTGTGGATCTCAACGCAGTTGCGCAGTTGTTTGCCAGAGTACCGAGGAGTTCCCGTCGGATTGTTCGCGAACACAATGGCGCTCGCGTCTGCGTATTGTCGGGAACCAAGAGTGTAGCTCAGGGTTTTGGCAGTGCTCCGGTTATCCGCTTCAGAATGCACCGTTCGCTCACCTCTCCGCGCCATTCGGGGTCTGATCGAGCGGGATACAGGCGTCCGGACAGTCGCCCGCGGCAGCAGCATTTTACGACGTCAGGTGCCCAATTATTGCGGACGTCTGCAGCCACTCTGGGCGCACTGTTCGTACGAAATCCCAAGCAAACAACCGACAGAAAGGAGTTCATCATGCACCAAAGTCGAGGAGCAGTAAGTGTCACACCGCTGTTTACGACCGACGATATCGGATTGCGCACGGATGCGAGCGTCGAGCACGTCGTCAAGGTTTTCCTGAACGTAGGCGAGGCCATAGCGGCACGGTGGATCGAAATGCCAAGAGGCATTTTGCTCTTGCAAGAGGCGCCAGATCAGCCCGCCTCCGGCGCCATCTACCTGTACGACCGAGAGCGCCACATCTTCTTTTTTGTCGACTTCGTTGAGGGACGGGATGACACCCTGACCGCTGCGGAGTTCGATCAACTTGTCACCGAATACGACTTGGTTTCGTGGACTGCGAACCCGGCGTTTCTTCCAGCTAGCGCCCGCAACCTTGGAATGGCGTGATGGAGATGACTGTATGAAGGGCGTAGGCCAAGCCACGCTGGAAATGGCAGGACGATACTTCGACTTGTTTGCGAATCGCTTGGCCTACACCATGCAGTCGCACAGGCCAAACGGAAACGGCAAACACTACTATTACCGTCCGAAAAACGACCGGCGCCTGTCACCTGAGACCCTCTGCGAGCACCTGAACGGGCAGCTTACAATCGGTATCTATGCTCTGAACCCAAGGACACAACGCTCCAAGTGGGTAGCGATTGATGCCGATTATGAGAATGCCTTGGAAGATCTGCTTAAGTTGCAATGGGAGCTGCGGCAGGATGGGGTTGAGGCAGCACTGGAAAAGTCTCGCCGTGGCGCTCACCTCTGGATCTTTGCCGACAAGCCACTGCTGGCGCGACACTGCCGCATCTACATCTACAATCTCGCCCTTCGCCTTAAGGTGCCGGT
>CAZDYZ010001030.1:0-4829 GCA_964509525.1 uncultured Acidobacteriaceae bacterium | reverse complement strand
CCACTGACTCTTTCATCGATGCCCAGAAGAAACTGATGGACGTGGCTGGGAAGCAAATCCATGCCCAACTGAAAGCCACCGGACGTACGCTGGAGATGATCGCTCCCTTCGCCGGCAATGTGCTGCCGAACCTCACGCGCGAAAGCGTTAAGACCTTCGTCGATACCGAGAAGGCCTTGATTAACACGGTGACGCAGCGGGGAAGGAAAAGCAAAGCGACGACCCGCCGCAAGCATGCGGGCCGGACTATCAGGATGGAGAGCCCCGCGGCGGCTCACGCCCACGCCTGAGGCGAAGGGATTGGCAGTGCGCAACTCCTATTGAGGCCTCAACCAGGGAACGATAGGTTGCACTGCGATTGGCGTGCCGTTGCCCCTGCAACGGCACGCCCTTTTTTTTGAAGTGCGCCTTCCTGGCAGATCACGTTACGTTATGACCGGAATCACAGCCTCGCGTACCAAGCTTTGATTACATGTATAAGTGACAGTCGATGTTTTCCGGTTGAATCTGGCTTCGCCGGACATCACGATATGTTTTGATGGGGAAGGAGGGAAAACTGCAATTAGCCCCGCGCAAGATTTAATGCTTACGAGTTGCCAACCGCTCATGTGATCTGGAGCGGCGAGGTTGTCGGTCGCAAAGCGGCCTCCGACGGGCTTCCGGATTGCTCGAATGGTAGAAGACAACTCAAGCTCAAACGGCTTTTCGCAGGGGAGTGGTTGCTCGGTTTTGAAGCCAGTCACCCATTCTCGACGCCAGGAGGAAGAGGATGGAGAACGCGCTCGGTTTAGTGATGACGGGCGGCGGAGCCCGTGGTGCCTATCAAGCCGGTGTTCTGAAACGCATCGGTGAGATCAAACGGGTACAAACGCAGGGTAATCCTTTTCTTATCATCGGAGGTTCTTCCGCCGGAGCGATTAATGGATCTGCCCTAGCCGCAGGAAGCGACGATTTTCTCCTGGCGAGCAAAGCGATTGCCCGGGCTTGGTCGGGGCTCAGACCGTCCGATATCTTTCGCTGTGATGTTTTTTCCCAAGCCCGTAATTCCCTTACCTGGATAATGGATCTCTCCTTTGGAGCAGTCCTCGGAGGAGGTAACGCTCATTCCCTATTGGATGCAACTCCTTTGCGGCACTTCCTCTACAAGCAGCTCAATTGCGACCGAATCCAGGACAATATCAAGCGAGGATGGCTCTACGCACTCGCCATCTCCGCGACGAACTATAACTCGGGTAAGTGCTATCTCTTCATTCAAGGCGCGAAGGGCCACCCCATGTGGAACCGGAGCCGCCGTGTAACCCTGCCAACGAAGATTACCGTCGACCACATTTGCGCCTCAGCCGCCATTCCGCTGGTCTTTCAGCCTGTAAGACTTAAGACCACGCGAGGAACGGCCTTCTTCGGCGATGGTTGTTTGCGTCTGCAACAACCTCTCAGCCCGGTCATACGCTTAGGGGCAGAAAAGATCTTTGCCATCGGGGTCCGCGGTCATAATCTGGAACACCAGGAGGAAACGGCCGATGAACGAGATCCCTCCCTGGCGCAGGTCATGGGGGTTCTCTTTAATGTTATGTTTCTGGACCACCTTGCCACCGACATCGAGCATCTTGAACGACTGAATAAACTACTGGGCAGTGGCCAGATCAGCCAGCCGGATATAGAAGGATGTGAAAGAATGCGGCCGTTGACCACGTTTCTCATCACGCCTTCCGTCGATTTATCGCAGTTAGCGGAGCAGCACCAGCGAGAGATGCCTTACCTTATCCAGTACTTTGTCAGCAGCCTGGGGCGGGATATGGCTGCCTGTGCGGATCTGATGAGTTATTTGCTGTTTACCTCGAGGTACACAACTGATCTCATTGAAATTGGGTATCAAGACGCGAACCGACGGATCGATGAGATCGAAAGTTTCCTCTATTCTCCAACGAACGGAAACGGGGAAGCCCTTCGAAGCTGCTCAACCGAAGCAGCCAAGTCTGGGCAAACAGCCCTGCTGTCGAAACGTCGTCTGGTAAGAAACTCAAACTCGTAGAGATAGCGTCCCACCTTTTAGAGTATTCTCCTGCTGGGTTGCAGCAGTGTGTGCCTTCGCCTGCACCAGCTCAAATTGGAATATTGGCTGAAATTGCTTCCGGCAGTCCGTGGGCCGAGCTATATCTGCTGGTTCCGGAGCCGCAACTCCCCTTCTAAGCTGGCGAACGGAAGGAGATTGTCGGGGGCGGGGCCAGGCACTCTTTTTTTATAGGCAAATTTGCGCCGGCAGTGTAAACTCCCCGTGGCTCCTAGGGAATCGGAGAACGCACTGAGCTCCGGCTGATCGCGTGATACAACGTCCTGAAAACCTGCATCGGCTTCGCCCACCAATCCGCTGGGACAACTCACATCCGCTGGCCGAGGAAAGATCAAGGGGGTGTTCTGCTCCGTTGATCCCGGGGCCTTCAGGTGACTATTCAAAGGAACGGGGAGAACAAGAGATCACTTATGGCCACCTCGCGTAATGGGGTTCAGCATGACCGTGCAGAAGCAGCCGTTACAATCTGGAAGGAAGCACTATTCGCCGCAGATCTCCTCCTGCTGCATGCCTCACCCGTCTATTACGGCCTCGGCATACCGCATGGCGACGGCTCGGGTGTGGTTGTCGTTCCTGGCTTCCTGGGCACCGACAATTATCTGACGCAAATGCGTCTTTGGCTGGATCGAATTGGATATCGCGCGTACTTTTCCGGCATCGGCCTCAACGCTGACTGCCCGAACATCCTGATCCAGCGTCGCTTGAACGAGAACATTGAAAGAGCACTGCTGGAAACCGAGCGCAAGATACACCTGATCGGCCACAGTCTGGGTGGGGTCATTGCCCGCTCGGTTGCCAACCAGAGACCCGATGACGTTGCATCGGTGATTACCCTTGCTGCACCGTTCCGTGGCCCGGTAGCCCATCACACGGTGTTGCGAGCCGCCGAATACGTTCGCCAGCAGATTCTGGCCGAGCATGGTCGGGCGGTAATGCCCACCTGCTACACGGCTCGTTGCACCTGCAACTTCATCGACTCTCTGCGTCGCAAGAAACCGGGTTCTGTGCTGGAGACTGCGATCTACACGCGAAATGATGGTGTCCTGGATTGGCGATACTGCCTGACTGGGAACTCCGACAACGACTTCGAGGTTCCCGGGACGCACATCGGACTGGTCTTCAATTCTTCGGTCTACACCATCATTGCCAATCGTCTGGCGCAAGCTCGCGTGGACGAATAGCCGACGTTTTCGAGGGGCAGATCGCAGGTTCGCTCATGAGCCGCCAGCGAGTCAGTTCTGCTTACAGAGACCAATATCATTGATCCCGATTTGGCAAAATCATGCCGTCACACGTATAGTGTGACCGAAAAATGACGTTCCAAAATGGGAATCCCGCCCACGGACGTGACGATTTCGTTGCCACAAGCAACGATCCATGGCTCAAACTTGGAAGGAAACACAGCGGCTCCGACCATTGCGGCGTGTTACAAGGAGGTAACAACGCCCTGGGTTCGAGGTTGGCCAATAACTTGTAACTGACGAGTTGCCTTCTCGTGAAGGGCAAGTCGCAAGGAGATTTATATGCGGCGATCATTTGTCTGCGCCCTTGCTTTTTTCCTGCTATCAACTGCTCCCCTCTGTTTCTCACAACAAACCGACGTCCGACAGTTCTCGACGTTTGAAGCCTTTTCCTATCTCAGCACGCCGTCGCTGAACCTGGTTCAGCGTGGATTCGATGCTGACTTTGGTCTCAACCTTCGCAGCTGGCTAACGCTTGGTTTCGACTTCAGCTACGCCAATGGCGGCTCTACGCTGCTGCCGAACTATCTTAATCAGGCAACCCAGGCGAAACTGGCGCCGTTTCTACCGATCCTCCAACAGTTGGGGATCCCGGTTGCGGTCCCGTACAGCTCGACCGACTATACGTATGAGGCAGGACCGCAATTCAACTACCGCAGACTGAAGAAGTTCACATTCTTCGCGCGTCCGGCGCTAGGGGCACTGCACTCCACTACCACTACCCACCCGAACAACCCAGCCATCGCGGAGGTTGTTGCTGGTCTTCTGAACGGGAAGACGTCGGCCTCTGATACTGTAGTGTTTTACGGCTTTGGAGGCGGGATTACCTGGGAAGCAACGCCGAACTTTGGTATTCGCGTCGCGTCAGACTTTGTTCACTATGACTTTTTCTCGAACATATTGAATGGCGGTCGTAATAGCGTGCGGGTGACGGTCGGGACAAAGTTCTCCTTTGGCAAGAACATCTTGCAGAAGTAGCGGAAGGATAGCTGGCCGGTCGCCGCATACTGTCCGGGTTCCCTGTTGCATTGCGAGAACAGCGACCGGCCAGGCCTCCAAGACAGCGCAAACGCTAAGCTCGCCCGGCCACAAGAGATCGGCGCAGGCAAAAGTGGAAATGTGCCCATCGCATCCAGTGTCTTGTTGGGACTAATCTGTTATTAGATGTGAGGTCGAAAGGTGCGAAAGCTTCCCGCTGTCGAGACAGCCAAGGCAATCATGACCGAAGGCATGGACTGGGGAGTCTGGAAATGGCTGACGGAAAAAAAGCGGGTGCGGGCGATCGCCGACGAAGCCAGGGCCGCCCTTGATGAATTGGAGATGAAGGTCAAGGAGAGCTGGAGCAACGAATGCAAGATCGCTTACAACCAACTCGTTGAGCAGGACGACAATCCGAAGCGGGGACGCAAGCAGGCGAAGGACAAGAAGAAGAACGAACCCCAGAATGCGGAACTCAAGGTCCTGGCAGCAGTCAAGCGAGTGAAGGACGCCGACGACGAAGCGTACAACGCGCATGA
>CAZDYZ010001029.1:0-6093 GCA_964509525.1 uncultured Acidobacteriaceae bacterium | reverse complement strand
TTACCGGATCGTAGTTGTCAATCGGTGGGCCTTCGCCTTGAGTCGAGGCAACGATGCCGCCGACGCCCGCACCGGCGCCGCCCACACCGATGGTGGTGCCGCCAACACCTCCGCCCGTCGAGCCAGTGGTGGAGGTTCCTGTGCCGCCAGCCGAGGTTGTGCCCGTCTGTCCACCGGGTGTGCCCTGCACCAGGCCGGCGTTCACACCAAGGGCTACCGCTCCGGAACTGGTCCGCAGGACATCAGTATCAGCGATCGACAGGTTGTAACGCTGAATTCCGATATCGAGATTGTCCTCTAGCGCCATGGCCACCGCGTCGTTGAGCGACAGATACAATTTGCCGTCGATGAGAAGGCGATCGGTGCGCCCGCTGTTGGCCACATTTAGGGGCGCAACCTCGCGCACGGTGAAAACCACAAAGGGGTTGGGCCACTGCCTCTTTCCCCGGCTATAGTCCTGATCGGAGTAGGGATGGTCGTTGCGCTGTGGCGCAGGTGCTTGTGGCAACGGCGTCAGGGGTGGGCCCGTCGCCTCGTTAGTTTGTGGAGGCGAATTCTGCGCGCAAGCGGCCGCAACGAGCAAAGAAAACAGGACCGTCAACAGCAATTTGGTGGCGAACGGACTTACATGCTTTGAAGCAAACATTCCTTTGTCTCCAAAAAACCAAGGCTGTGCGTTCGGTGTCTCGCATCGAATTCGTTGATACCTGTCGCCGACCTCTTTTGCTATTAGTAAAAGTCGATAACAGGATGACATCGCAGGGGTAAGAAGTTGCTTTTGCAACATTGCAAGAGGCAGGAATGGCATAGTATAGCTGACGCGCGCAGGCGATTTTGGGCTGCTTTACACTGCTTAACATAGCTTTACAAAGCCGCAACGGAAGTCTGTGTTTACGGTCTACGGGAACAATGTGAGTCGCAATCTAAAAGTAACCCTGGCCTATGACGGATCGGAATTTCATGGCTGGCAAGTCCAGCCTGGGCTAGCCACAGTCCAAGGCACACTAGCCGACTGCACTAAACGGCTCACCGGCGAGGATGTGCTGCCGCAAGGTGCGGGACGCACGGACGCCGGGGTTCACGCGCTCGCCCAGGTCGCTTGTCTGCGCTTGCGATCCCCCATTCCAGAGAAAAACCTGCTCGTCGCACTCAATGACATCCTTCCTCCTTCAGTGCGGGTTAGTTCGATAGAGGTGGTTAAAGACAGCTTCCACGCACGACATTCTGCATCGGCAAAAACTTACCGCTACCGAATCTATCGGCGTGACATTTGTCCTCCGTTTCTCGCCCGCTACGTCTGCCACGATCCCTATCCGATGAACGAGGAGGCGCTCATTCGCGCTTCCGAGCGGGTTGTCGGCACGCATGACTTTACGTCATTTGCAGCGTCCGACCAGGATCGCAGCGCACGCAGGCATGCAAGCCGCCCGGATGGAGAAAAGGCAATTGGAGTGCAGAGCATGTCGAACGTCCGCACGATCCACTCATCACAGTGGGTAAGGACTGACGAGGAGCTGGCTTACACCGTGCGCGGTAATGGATTTCTGCACTATATGGTGAGGAACTTGGTGGGCACCTTTCTTCAGGTCGGCAAAGGCACATTGCAGATTGAGGATGTGCCCAGGATTCTGCAAGCGCGCGATCGCAGTGCTGGTGGCCCGACTGCTCCGGCTTGCGGACTTTACCTGGTGAGCGTTGAATATTAGGCATGTCCACGCAAGCAATAACTATGGGGAACAGTACGATCGTAACCACGAATCCAGCAACGGGAGAGATGTTGGCTGAATTGGCTTGCGCCTCAGCCAGCGACGTTCAGGCAGCGGTGCTTCGCGCCAGACAGGCTCAACTTGGCTGGGAAACGACGCCCGTAACTGAACGAATTGCCGTACTCCGCCAATTCCAGCAACTCCTGAGCAAGCAGCGCGAAGATGTGGCCAGCCTCATCTGTCGCGAAGCCGGCAAGCCGGTGGTGGAGGCGCTGGTCACAGAAGTGCTCGTAGTCCTGGATGCTACGCAGTTTGGCATCCGCAACGCGCATCAGTTCCTGCGCGAAGAACGACTGCCCCACGGTAACCCGGTGATGAAGATGAAACGTGGCAAGCTGGTGCGCGAGCCCTTCGGGGTCATTGGCATCATCTCACCGTGGAACTATCCGTTTTCAATACCGGCCGTGGAGACGCTGGCAGCCCTTGTCACCGGCAATGCGGTGGTGCTCAAGCCATCGGAGTTCACTCCTCTGATCGCGCTCGAACTGCAGCAATTGCTGACTGCTGCCGGATTGAATCCAGACTTGATGCAGGTGATCGTCGGTGAAGGACCCACCGGTGCGGCCCTTATAGAATCTCCGATCGATAAGCTCATCTTTACAGGAAGCGTAGCGACCGGGAAGCGGGTGGCAGAAGGCGCCGCGCGGAGGTTGCTGCCGGTGGTGCTGGAACTGGGCGGCAAGGACCCGATGCTGGTGCTTCACGATGCCGACGTTGACATTGCCTCTAGCGGTGCCGTGTGGGGAGCATTTGTGAATGCCGGGCAGACGTGCCTGTCCGTCGAGCGTTGCTACGTACATCGCAGCCTCTATGACGAGTTCCTGGAGGCATGTAGCCGTAAGATAGCGAAGTTGCGGGTGGGTAACGGAATCGATTCCGAGGTGGAGCAGGGACCACTGATTAGCGAACGTCAGTTACGCATTGTCGAAGATCAAGTGACCGACGCCGTCAAACACGGCGCACGCCTCCTTTTGGGCGGGAAGCGGCTTACCGAATTGGGGCCAAACTTCTACGCGCCAACGTTGCTCGCCGAGGTTACACAGGACATGCGCCTGATGCGTGAGGAGACTTTCGGACCAGTGCTTCCGGTTGCTGCCTTCGACAGCGAGGAGGAAGCTGTATCTCTCGCGAATGACAGTGACTTCGGCCTGGCTGCCAGCGTGTGGACACGTGACCGGCGCCGCGGCGAGGCTATGGCCGGCCGGCTAAAGACCGGAACGGTGATGGTGAATGATGTGATCTCGTGCTTTGGAATTGCGGAAGCGCCGCACGGTGGATTCAAGTTTAGCGGCATTGGCCGGACGCACGGCGAGATGGGTATGGCGGAGATGGTCCAGGTGAAACACGTGGACGTTGACCTGCTTCCCAGCGTGCCCAAACCATGGTGGTTCGGGTACGATCGAAAGCTTAAACAGCAGATGGCTGCGTTTATCGACCTGCTGTTTGCCAGAAGTCTGGAGACCAGGTTCAGTGGGGCTCTTCACTCGCTGGGACTGGTACGGCGCGGTAATCGAATTTGAAAGGGAAATGTTGACCCGTTCTTGCCGGAATGGAGTTTTAATGGACGGCGGCTTATATCTTACTGGCGGTTCTTGTCACTACTGATTCGGTCTGTCTTCGACCTGCCTGCTCGGGACTTGTCCTCGACCCGGAAATTCCCTTGGTCGGGACCGGGCGCCGCTTTGGTGACGGATCAGGATTTCCTTTATTCATGCTTGTCGAATATCCTGGGTCGCACCGTAAACTTTGCATCGTTTAAGATTGGAAATCCCAGAACCGGGGCCGGTCATGTTTGTGCGCTGAATCTCGACACAACGTTAGTTCGTTTTAGTTCCGTCCAAAACGACCAAGTGTTGAGATGTTCTTCGTGACAGGCGATACTTGAGATCATGCAGACCGAGGTTCCGCAGCTTCCCAAACATAAGCTGAAGTATAAGAAGCCCTTTCAGCGTGCCTGTAACGAACAAAACGCAAAAGGCAAACTGTGCGGTGGGCACTTGAAGCGCTGGTTTTATCTGGCCGATGTGCTGGAGCAGGCTTGTGGCGATGTCCGGCAAACCTTTGGTGACCATGCCGAAATTTACCGATGCGAGCACTGTAAGACGTTGTATCTGCCGAGCGATGAGGAACCGCGCGGCAGAAATGTCGCCGGTCTTGGTCAGCAGTCGGTTTTCGGGTTAACGTTGACGGCCAAGCCGGGGGACGAAAAAGACAAGCAGTAGCCCTAGTTTTGGCGCGATAATCGGGAGTCGGGTGGCCCAAGTTTCGCATCGTTCTAGGTGGGGGCGGCGCTAGTGAAGTGCCGGATATGGGGTGTCAAGAGAAGTGAGTGCCAACATTGCAGACCTTATTTACGACTGGAACACTATCTACGCTCGTTCGATGGTGCCGGCCGGTAAGGTGCTGCTGAATGACGAGTCGCTGCGCGACGGACTGCAGTCTCCCTCGGTTCGCGATCCTTCGGTCGAGGAGAAGATTCACATCCTCCACCTGATGGAGGAGCTTGGCATCAACTCGCTCGATATCGGGCTACCCGGGGCTGGTCCTCGCGCGACAGCGCACTGTGAGGCCCTCGCAAGAGAGATTGGCTGCGCACACATGAAGATCAAGGCCAACTGCGCCGCCCGCACTCACCAGAACGATATTCGTCCCATTGCGGAGATCGTACAGCGCACGGGAGTTCCCATTGAGGTGGCGACCTTCATCGGTTCAAGCCCCATCCGACGTTACACCGAAGACTGGACCGACGACTTCTTGCTGCGCACTACCGAGAACGCGGTGAAGTATGCCGTCTCGCTCGGTCTTGAAGTGATGTACGTGACCGAGGACACGACCCGCTGTGATCCGGAAACTATCCGACGGATGTATACCGCTGCGATTCGCTGTGGCGCGAAGGCCATTGTAATTTGCGATACTTGCGGACATGCCACTCCCATGGGCGTGGTCGCACTCATGCACTTCGTCATTGATGAAGTCGTGAAACCTTCAGGGGAAAACATACGCGTAGAATGGCACGGTCATTGCGATCGCGGACTTGCCGTGGCAAATGCTTTGGGCGCGCTGGTGGCTGGGGCCGAAGTTGTGCACGCCACCGCATGCGGGATCGGAGAACGCGTCGGCAACACCCAGATGGACCAGATGCTAGTGAACCTGAAGCTCATGGGCATTGAACCGTGGCTGGGCCAGGATCTGACCAAGCTGAAAGATTATTGCGTCGCCGTATCCAAGGCCACGGGTGTTCCGATTCCCAAGAACTACCCCGTTGTTGGTGAAGACGCTTTCAAGACGGGCACGGGCGTCCATGCGGCGGCGTTGATCAAGGCTTATCGAAAGAACGATGTGCTGCTGGCCAATAGTATTTATTCCGGTGTCCCGTCTCACTACTTTGGCATGGAGCAGGTGATTGAGATTGGGCCTATGAGCGGCAAGTCGAATGTGCAGTTCTGGCTGGAACGACGCGGTATCCACGCTACCGACGAACTGGTGGAACGTATCTATCAGCGGGCCAAGAATTCCGACCGAATGCTGACCGACGCCGAAGTCCTCGAGTGCTGCCAATCGTCTCCCGCGGCACGGTCTTCACTGGTATCCTAGAGTCCAGCCTTCGAACCATTCGCTATGCGAGCCGAGCAGGCGCTTACAGGTTCGGAGCCAGGCTTTCCGTGGATCAAAGAGGTTGTTTTGAACAGCAGGTCGGATAGTCCTTCCGCCAAAGTAGCTGTTTTCCTTGGCGTCGACCCAGGACCAGCTTCACGAATTCCACCACGGGCCATGTTGCCGCTTACGGCCCTATACCAGCGGCCCGCAGCTGCCTGGCGGAAACCTGACCTGAACGGTTGCTAGCTTGGAACCATCGGGGCCGGCTGTGCTCTCCTTCCTTTAGTTGGCCTCACCTTCCGTATTAGTATTGGGCATCCTCCATGGGTCTCGGTCCTCCAGCACGTGCAGTTTCGGGCGAAGATTTTTCGTTGAGTGAATCCCAATCCTCGCGCTCAGCCAAGCAGCAGGTTGCTCGCATTGCAGAGTTGGCCGGGGTTCATGAAGCGTTTGCCTGGTTCCGCTCTAACTCTCGCCGACTGGAAGACTTGCAGCTGCAAGTGACCTCCATCGCGGCTCCGCCCTGGGGCGAAGCTCCCCGCAGCGAATGGCTCAAGGCTCGCTTCAGTGAGTTAGCGCTCTCCGACGTGCACCAGGACGAGATCGGTAATGCGTTCGCCATCCGTCCAGGCAGTGACCCGACTGCCCCCTACATCGCGTTGAGTGCACATCTGGACACGGTCTTTCCAGTGGGCACGGAGATTTCGGTGCGCCGAGATGGCGAGAAACT
>CAZDYZ010001028.1:0-21369 GCA_964509525.1 uncultured Acidobacteriaceae bacterium | reverse complement strand
CCGGCAGCGATGCGACGCTCGATACCCTTCAGATATGCCTCGGCAGCAGCCAGGTAATGTTCGCGGGAAAACAAAAGGGTTACGTTGATGGAAACACCTGCGAAAATGGCTTCCTCAATCGCCGGCAGACCTTGCCTGGTGCCCGGGATCTTGATAAAGAGGTTGGGGCGTGCTGCCCGTGCATGCAAGTCCTTCGCCTCTGCGAGGGTAGTGCGGGTGTCATAGGCCAGCAACGGCGACACTTCTAGGGACACCCAGCCGTCAACGCCTTTGCTTTGGTTGTACATGGGGCGAAATAGATCTGCCGCGCGTGTCAGGTCCTCCAATGCCAGTTCAAAGAAAAGCGCTTCTCCTGATTTGCCTTGGCCGAGTTTTTCACGGATTGCAGGATCGTAAGACGAACTGTTCTTGATGGCATGGTCGAAGATCGTGGGATTCGAGGTGAGACCCGTTACCGACAACTCATCGATGTAGCGCTTCAGCGTACCAGTATTCAGCAGGTCGCGTGTGATATTGTCTAGCCAGAGACTCTGGCCCAGGTCGTGAAGTATTTGTGTTGCTTTCATACCATCTCCTGCCTTTAAACGACATCGAAACTATCAGTCGATGGGAGTTCCCGCAACTAGCAAATCTCTCGGTTGTGGCCTTCAACAATAACAGCTACGTCTGGGCACGCCGGCGGGAAAACCCGCATTGCGGACCTCCTGCACAGCAGGACCTCATTCACAGAAACGTAACAATAGGGCGCTATACCTGAATGTGAGCGCAACCGGATTTCATCCGCAGGGGAGTGACCATGCAAGCGATTAGCGATCAGACCCGTACGGGAAACAGCACCGCCGAGCTGAAGCAGGCCATTTTGGATAACCTCTACTACGTACAGGGCCGGGTACCGGAACTGGCAACGCCCACCGACTGGTACATGGCATTAGCTTACACCGTCCGCGACCGCATGATGAACGACTGGATCAAATCATTCTCCATGATGCGGAATGAGGACGTCAAAATCGTGGCATATCTTTCGGCAGAATTCCTCATTGGACCGCAATTGAGCAACAACCTTCTCAATCTTGGCATCCACGACCCAGTGAAGGAGGCTTTGTCGGAACTGGGACTCGAGCTAGGTTTCCTCGTGCGGCAGGAACCAGAACCCGGGCTCGGCAACGGCGGTCTAGGCAGGCTTGCGGCATGCTACATGGACTCATTGGCCAGTCTCCGCGTTCCGGCAATTGGTTACGGGATTCGTTACGAGTTCGGACTTTTTCGTCAGGAAATCCGCGATGGGTGGCAGGTAGAAACCACGGATAAATGGCTACATTTCGGCAACCCTTGGGAGATCTGCCGGCCGGAAATCACCTATTCCGTCGGCGAAGGAGGCTACACCCAGCGCTATCGCGACCAAGGGCGCGTTCGAGTTCGCTGGATACCCGCTCACGTGGTAAAAGGCGTCGCACACGACACTCTCGTGGCTGGATACGGAGGCGGCCTGGTGGATTTCCTCCGGCTGTGGGCGTCTGAGGCGGTCGAGTCGTTCGACTTGCAGGCATTCAACGTCGGCGATTATTACAAGGCAGTCGAGACGAAAGTCTCATCCGAGACGATCAGTAAAGTCCTCTACCCCAACGACGAGCCGGAGGTGGGAAAGAGGCTGCGCTTGTCGCAGCAGTATTTCTTCACCTCCTGCTCCCTGCAAGACATGATCAGAATTCAGCTCATGCGCGGGAAGAACCTGGATACATTTCATGAAAATTTCGCGGTGCAGCTGAATGACACCCACCCTTCCATCGCGGTAGCAGAGCTGATGCGGCTTTTTGTCGATGAACATGGCATGGACTGGGATAGGGCTTGGAGTATTACCCAGAAAACGCTCGGCTACACGAACCATACGCTTTTGCCAGAGGCCCTGGAGAAGTGGTCGTTGCCGCTGTTTGCCAGCATCCTGCCAAGGCACCTCGAGATCATCTACGAGATCAACCGGCGCTTCCTCGACGAAGTGCGTACCCGGTTTCCCGGCGATAACGACAGAGTCGCCCGCATGTCCTTGATCGATGAGCACGATGCCAAATATGTGCGCATGGCGAATCTCGCAACTGTCGGCAGCCATGCCGTCAACGGGGTAGCGGAGCTGCACTCGGAATTGCTCAAGAAGACCGTGTTGCATGACTTCTACGAGTTCTCTCCGCAAAAGTTCTTCAACGTTACCAATGGAGTGACCCCGCGGCGCTGGCTCGCTCTCAGCAACCCACAGCTTAGCCAGCTCATTACCAGCAATGTCGGAGAGGGATGGATTACACAAGAAGAACAGCTGCGTAAACTGGAACCGTTTGCAGACGACCCATCTTTCCGTAAGAGATGGCGCGATGTAAAGCAAACCCGTAAGCAGAAACTGGCAATGTGGATCAAAGAGCGAACCGGGGCTATCGTGGACCCCACGACGCTATTTGACGTGCAGGTGAAACGAATCCACGAGTACAAGCGTCAGCTGCTGAACGTCCTGTTTGTCATCAGCCTGTACGACCAGATCAAGAAGAATCCCGAGATCGACATAACTCCTCGTACCTTGATCTTCGGCGGGAAGGCGGCTCCAGGCTACGCTATGGCGAAGCTGATAATTAAGCTCATCACCTCGGTCGCAAACGTGATAGACAGTGACCGTGCTGTGCGGGATCGCCTGAAGGTAATCTTCTATCCGGACTTCAATGTCACGAATGGGCAGATGATTTATCCTGCCGCCGACTTGTCGGAACAGATCTCGACCGCAGGCAAGGAGGCTTCAGGAACCGGCAACATGAAGTTTTCCATGAACGGTGCGCTGACTATTGGCACACTGGACGGAGCCAATGTCGAAATACGCCAAGAGGTGGGCGCCGAAAACTTCTTTCTCTTTGGACTGACGGCCGAACAGGTTTTTGAGCTCAGGGCCAGGGGCTACAATCCCCGGCAATATTACGAAATGAACCCAGTCGTGCGGGAGACCATCGATCAAGTCGCTGCGGGAACCTTCTCGGCGGGAAATACCGCTCTCTTCAGGCCTATCGTGGATTCCCTCCTCAACCAGGACACCTACTTTCTCTTGGCGGACTTTCAATCATATCTGGAGTGCCAGTACAAGGTTGCTCAAGCGTTTCGCGATCAGGAGCAATGGACGCGTATGTCGATTCTGAATGTCGCCCGCATGGGTCAGTTCTCGTCAGACCGCTCAATACGCGAATATTGCGCGAACATTTGGAACGCTCCGTCGATTGACGCACCGATAAGAACGGCGACGGGGTCCAGATAGTGGCAAGTGTCAGGAGTCCTCATGGAAAAGGCGCCCACCATCGATGAGCTCGAACGTCGCTTTGCGCTGCCGCGTATCGCACATGTAGTAGCTGGCAATGGTGGGCTGCCTAAGGTCCGCATCACCACCCCTCAGGCTGAGGCAGAGATGTACCTGCACGGCGCACAAGTCACATCCTGGAGACCCGCCGGCAGAGAGGAAGCGATCTTCCTCAGCGAACACTCGCATTGGCAAGAGGGAGATGCCATCCGCGGAGGAATCCCAATCTGCTTCCCGTGGTTCCGTGCCAAGGCCGACGATCCCAAGGCGCCAACGCACGGATTCGTCCGCACGACCGCATGGCGGCTTGATTCGGTCACGCAGGCTGGGCGTGGCGTCACTGTCAGTATGTCCACCGAAAGCAATGCCAGCACAAAACGATGGTGGTCCGCCGACTTCAACTTGGTTCATCGCGTCACGGTTGGGGATGAGTTGAAGTTGGAGCTCGTGGTTACAAATACTGGCGCAACCTCGCTGCGCTTCGAAGAGGCTTTGCACACGTACTACAAAGTGGGATTCGTCGGGACCGTTCGTCTGCGCGGTTTGGAGGGAGTTACTTACCTGGACAACACAGATTCGAACCGACAAAAAACGCAGCTCGGGGATCTGATTATGGCAAAGCAAACCGACTATGCATACGTGAATAGCCCGCTTGCGCTCGAAGTTCTGGATCCACTATTGAATCGTCGTATTCGAATTACGAAAGAGAATTCGCTTACCACGGTTGTTTGGAATCCGTGGCGTGATGGTGCAAAATTCTTGCCCGACCTCGGTGATGACGAATGGCAACACATGGCCTGTGCCGAGGCTAGCAACGTGCTTGGATTTGCAGTTAATCTTGTCCCGGGCGGACAGCATACGATGACGGCTACCATGCGGGTGGATGATCTCTGAGGCCGCCTGGAAGATCTTCTGCGTTGCGGCAAGTTGTTCTCATCTCAGAAAAGGTGGAGCTGCTGCACCCTGGCGCTTGGTCCTCTCCAGTCCAAGCGACCTTCCCACCCATTGACCTCAGCTCCGTCGGTGGGAAAGGCCGCTAGCTGACGAGTTCCTCCATGCTTGCGCAGCTTCGCCAGAGGCATGTCGCCGAAGTTCTACCCAGGCCATTGGCGCGGGTTACACCTGCTGAGAAGTGGGGCTTGTCAAGCCTCAGAATCTGTTAGGCAGCGTGTATTCTCCTTTGGCAAGGGAACGAATGGTGTAGAGTGGATGTCGGTTCGGGTTCGAGTAGCAAATTGTAGCTCAACGCGGCGCGTCGGATTGCTCTCCTGATGTGGGAGTGGATGTGTTTGATATGCGGTTGAAGCTGAGTCCGTCCGTGAGAGACCTCCTGCTCAGGCTTTTTGTGGGATTGCTGGTCGTATATTTCGCCCTCGGAGTCTATGTCTGGTGGGCGATGCATCAGCCTCCGGAGGCTTTCGGAAGGGTGATGACCAGAATACCGGGCCCGGTTGCCTTCCTGGTTTTTCCATTTGAAACGCTGTGGACCCGCGCACGCGCAGGCAGCTTGCACGTGGGCGATGCGGCTCCTGACTTTGCATTACTGAAGATAGACAAGAGCCAGCGGGTTCAGCTTTCAACGCTGAACCATCAGGGACCGGTTGTGCTGGTGTTCGGCAGCTATACTTGACCGCCCTTCCGGCGGGAGGTTCCCGCCCTCAATGAGCTTTACGAGAAATATAGAGACCGAGCGGCATTTCTGGTCGTTTACATCACTGAAGCGCATCCTAGCGACGTTTGGCAGATGCAGAGCAACATCAGGGACAACGTTATCTTCGCCAGCCCCAGGAATGAGGAGGAGCGTGCCTCTATAGCGGGGGCATGCGTGCGCAAGCTTGGTATTAAGTTCCCGGCCGTTCTTGACGAATTCGGCAACTCCACCGAGCAGGCATACACAGGTTGGCCTGATCGCATTTACCTGGTCGATCCGGCCGGGCGAATTGCTTACAAGAGTAAGCCTGGGCCCTTCGGTTTCAAGCCTGACCAGTTGGCAGAAGCCCTGGCACGGAGTGTGCCGCCCGTCTCCCTTTCTTCCCAGTCTGGCTCGGGCGGTACGCACTGACAAGCCATGCTGGTCTCTGCGGATTGCGATAGTGTCCCAGCGCGAAATAGCCAATGCGCCAAGACCGGCGCTAAGCAGGAAACCACTGATGTGGAAGCTCAACCTTGGTGCCTAGCGAAGAATCTTCGATTAGCCTCTCCCCTGGTGAAAACCAGTTGTATCCGACCAATTCAGGCAAGACTGTCCTGTTGACAGGGGCCGGCGGTTCCATAGGTTCGGCATTGGCGAGGGCCATTGTCAGATCAGGGCCTCGGCTCCTAGTCTTGCTTGATCATTCAGAATGGAATCTTCGCCAGGTCGACTTTGCCTTGGTTGGCATCCTCGGTCGTGCCCAGCGGGTCTCCATTGTGGGGGATATTTGCGATAGGGTGCTGCTGACCCGAATCTTTGAAAAGTATCGCCCTGAGATCATCTATCATTCGGCTGCGTTCAAACATGTTCCAGTCATGGAAATGAACCCTGTTGCCGCTGTCAGAAACAATGCGATAGGAACGTTCAATTTGGTTAGGTCAGCGAATCAATGCGAGGTGGGTAGGCTGCTCATGATTTCGACGGACAAGGCTGTGAATCCGCGAAGTGTAATGGGAGCTTCAAAGCGGGTTGCCGAACTCGTGTCATTTCGATGGGGTAACGCTAAGAGTAAAACGATGGCTTTGCGGTTGGGAAATGTCCTGGGTTCTCAGGGAAGCGTGGTTCCTCTTTTTCTGCACCAGATCTTGCAAGGTGGGCCGGTGACGGTAGCTCATCCGGAGGTCAATCGATATTTTCTAACTATGAGCAAGGCCGTCGAGCTGATTCTGACAACAGCGGGCCTTGAGGAAGGTGGCAGCATGTTCTTCCCGGAGATGGGAGAACCGATCAGAATCCTAGACCTTGCGCGTGAGCTGATCAGGACTGCTGGCTTCGAGCCGGAAAAGGATATCCCAATCGTGTTCACAGGGCTTCGTCCTGGCGACAAAATGTCTGAAGAACTCGTAGGACCTGGTGAATCCTTCGCCACGAGCAGTATTCCCGGAATCTACCGCCTTACTAGCCCTATTGCTTTGCCGAATGACTTTGATTGCGCAATTGCACAACTCGCGGACCATGCACAGCAGGGTGACATTCCCTCAATTCTTGAAACGCTATGCAGAATAGTGCCTGAATATCAGCCGAGTGAAACGCTATTGGGGTTATTGCATCGTTCGCCCTCCTGAGCACTATATGAGACGTAGGATTGCTGTGATCACCACTTCGCGTGCAGACTACGGACACCTGTATTGGCCGCTGCGGGATCTGTCGCAACACAAAAGCGTAGATCTGCGGATTGTTGTCCTTGGGGCACACCTGTCGCCCGAGTTCGGTTACACAATCCGGGAAATAGAGAGAGATGGTTTCGAGATCTCGGCTCGAATCGAATGTCTGCTAAGTTCCGATACCGATGTAGGAATGGCCAAGACGATCGGTGTTGCTACTCTGAGCCTCGCCGACCTCCTGGGAGATATGCGGCCGGACCTGCTGCTATTGATCGCTGACCGCTACGAGCTCCTTGCTCCGGCATCAGTTGCGCTGGCGCTGCGGATTCCAATTGCACACATCGAAGGAGGAGAAGTCAGCCAGGGAGCGATCGACGATGCCGTCAGGAACGCCCTGACCAAGATGAGCCATATCCATTTCACTTCGACATATGCATCGCGGCAGCGGGTAATCGCCATGGGTGAGGAGGAATGGCGCGTTCATCGGGCAGGTGCTCCTTCTGTGGATCATTTGCGCCGGCAAACGCTGTTTACGCGCAAACAACTGGAGTCGCGATTGGGAGTCGATCTCGAATGGCCAACTATCCTCGTGGTATACCATCCGGTTACCATCACCCGTGATACGACCCAGGAAGCGGATGCTTTGTTTGGCGCCTTGACCGCTATTCCTGGCCAGATGCTGTTCTGCTACCCCAACGCAGATGCGGGCAGCCGAGCACTAATACATCGCACCAAGTCCTTCATAGCATGCCGGAAGCAAGCACGAGTGTTCACCAACCTCGACGCATTGACTTATTGGAGTCTGCTGGCACAGGTGGAAATCTTGATCGGTAATTCGAGTAGCGGAATCATGGAGACAGCTTCTTTTGCCTTGCCCACGGTCAACGTCGGACTCAGGCAGCAAGGTCGGGAGAGGGCTCGCAACATTCTCGACGCTTCGCCGGATGTTGATTCCATCCTCAAAGCTACAGAAAGGGCAAGGAGTCCAGAGTTTCGCCGCTCTCTCAAAGGCATGACTAACCCGTACGGAGAAGGCTTTGCTTCTGAGACCATCGTCCGTGTGCTCACCACCGTTTTACTCTCACAGGAATTGTTGATGAAGCGGCCGTCGCCGTTGCCCGCTTTCGTCGATTCCAATTCAACAGCGCACCAGAAATGAGAAGTCCTGGCGATTTGTAAGCTGCCCCGACTCAAGCCACTAATTCGGATGAGGCGCAGCCTGCCTGCTGAATTGTTGGGTCGGGGAAGTCCGCAGAGAAGGCAGTGCTACTCCATTACCACTACCACGTTGTGCACGGTGCCGGCCTGCTGTGGTGGTATCGCGCCCAGCAATGGTGCGCCGTTCAGCCTGATACTGCGTACTCCCCTCTGCACTCCATGTGGGTTCCTGACGCTGATATTGAAGGTCGCACCTCGCCATTTCCTGACCACCCGAAATTCCTTCCATCCACCCGGAATGCAAGGGTCGACGATCATTCCGTCGAAGGTCAGCCGAACGCCGAGGATCCAGCGGGTTACAGCGGTGTAGTTCCAGCCACCGCTCCCCGTTAGCCAGGGATGTCGAGCGCGGCCAAAGGCAGTGTGATCTCTGCCCATGACAAACTGGCAATAAGAGTATGGTTCCGCCTCGCGGATTTCGATGATGTCATTCTGGTTGTAAGGTAACAGCGAGTCATAGAACTTCATCGCTCTTTGGCCACGACCCAGTTTGCACTCAGCAATGACCGCCCAGGGGTTGGGGTGGCTGAAGATGGACGCGTTCTCCTTAATGCCTTTGTAAACTCGCCCAATGAAACCAATGTCATCGTTTGGTTTTGAGAATGCAGGCCATGACAGATGAAGGCCGTATTTGGAATAAAGATACTTGTCCACGGCATCCATGCATTTCCGCCCACGCTCGGGAGAGGCTGTATCGGAAACCACGGCCCAGGCATTACTCTCGATAAAAATCTTGCCTTCCTCGCTCTCCTGACTTCCGACTTTGAGTCCCTTAGCGGTGATGCCGCGGAGATACCACTCTCCGTCCCAGAGTTCCCTCTCACAAGCAGCCTTGACATTCTCGGCCACGGCAGCGTAGTTCGCAGCATCGTTGTCGCGGTGCAGAAAGCGAGCAGCTTCGACAAACGCACGTAAGGCCCAGTGGTGCAGGAAGGACACCATCGCGCTCTCTCCGCCACCGAGATTCAGACAATCGTTCCAGTCCGCACGGAGTCCTTTGCAGATGCCGGTGGGGCCAACTTGTTCCGTGGAAAAGTCCAACGCTCGCTTGAGGTGCTCATAGACGGTCGCTTCGTCTTCGTCCGCGAAGGGCACTACCTCGTCGAAGAATGCAATGTCTCCGGTTTCCTTCACATAATCGCAGACCGCAGCTACCACCCAGAGCGCGTCGTCGGAACAGGCGTGTTCGATGCCGTGTATCATCGTCTTTCTCTCTGGCGCGTGCGCGATGGTAGGCGATTTAAAGGTCGGCTTTTTCTGCTTCTCGGAATCAAACCAGTCAGGGTCGAACAGATGTAACCCGTACCCCTGTCTTACTTGCCCGTTCAGCAGTTCGATTATCCGCTGCCGGCACTTTGTGGGATTAGTGTGCGGGACACTCATCACGTCTTGCGCAGTGTCCCGATAGCCCAACCCAGTGCGTCCCCCGACTTCTATGAACGACGCAAAGCGCGACCACACTACGCAAGTCTCGGCCTGGTACAGTGTCCAGGTATTGATCATCGTGTCCAGACCTTGGTTCGGGGTACTGCATTGGAAGATCGCTAGCTTCTCTTCCCAATAGGATCTGAGGACCTGAAACGCTTGATCGACGTTGACGGGATTAGAATACTTCCCCCTGACCTCTTCTCCCTTGGCGCGCGGCCCTACGCCCAGCATAAAGACGCAGCGGCGCTCCTCGCCAGGCAGGACGCTTACATGACAATGCAAGGCTCCGCAGTGATTGCCGCCCAGCTCCGTGCTGTTGTGACAACGTCCCTCCTCGACGGCGAGTGGGTTCGTTTCAGTCCGGTAGCTACCGAGAAACTTGTCCCTCAGGCTGTCGTAGCTGTCGGGTTCGACGTTGGAGGCGAAATAGTGAAAGGTCCAAGGCTCGTAAAAGAAGTCGTATTCGATGATGCCGTCGGCATAGCTTGAGCCACTGGCGTACAAGCTCATCTGAAGGTTCTGATTGTCAATCTCGATATGATGAAACGAAAACTCCGCGTAGGAGAAGACACTTAGATTGCGCTTCGTGCTGCCGATGTTCTTGATGCGAACATCCCAGAGTTCGACATCCTCGTCCAGTGGAATAAACAGTGTTTGTTCCGCATGAAGGTCCCGATAATCGCAGGAAAACCGGGAATATGAAAGCCCATGCCGGCATTCGTACCTTGCCTCCTCCAGGTTCTTACCGACCGGCTGCCACGAGATTGACCAGTATTCACCAGTGTCGTCATCGCGCAGGTACACGTAGTGTCCAGGTCGGTCCAGCGGAACGCCGTTCTGCCGAAACCGCGTGATGCGATGGTGTTCGGCGCTCTTGTAGAAAGAATACCCTCCTGCGTTGTGGGAGATCACGGTGCACAGATCTTTGACGCCTAGATAATTTGTCCATGAGACTGGTACGTCGGGGCGTTCGATGACGTACTCTCTGTTCTGGTAATCAAAGTGCCCGCAGCGCACGCGTCGCCTCCGCCCCGGTTCTCTGCTTGACCTCGCCAGAATCGCCATTATCAGCGGTCACAAACTGCCGCAGCCACTCCAGCAATTCTTGCGATTTCTCCGGCGAATCCGCCTCGACGGTGAGTCGTAACACTGGCTCAGTGCCGGAGAAGCGCAACAGCGCCCAGTTGTCATTCTCCAGCAGCAGCTTTGTTCCGTCCAGATGCGAGATGTTTATCACTGGATAGCGGCCGATGTGGCCGCTGGGCGCTTCTTTCAACCGTCGGGGGACGGCGATTCGCATTTCGGGAGTGGCAGGCAGGCTCTCCTCCACGAAATATAGCCTGCCCGTGAGTGCATGAATGCGTTCCAGCAAATGCGAAACCTTTTGTCGTGTCTTGGCCAGCATTTCTACGACAAGGGCGCAAGCGAAGATGCCGTCTTTACCCAGAATGTGTCCGCGAATCGTCAGTCCCCCTGACGATTCACCTCCCAGCAATGCATTGTGCTCCAGCATGCCACTGACGATGTGCTTGAACCCCACGGGCGTCTCATAGCACTCTTCACCCAAACTTTTGGCGAGCCGGTCGAGCATGTGTGTGGTCGAGAGATTGCGTACAACCCCACCACGCTCGCCTCGTACCTCGTGCAGGTACCAGTAGAGCAACAGCAGGATGTCGTTGATGGAGACGTACTCGCCATGCTCGTCCAGAATGGCGACGCGGTCGGCGTCGCCGTCCATTGCCAGCCCGAGGTCATACTTGGAGTCCTGCATCTCCGAGCTCAACAGCCGCAGCGCATCCTGGTTGGGCGCGGGCGACCGGCCGCCAAACAGGGGATTATGCCGTTCGTGAATGAAGGTCACTCGGCAGCGGGCCTCCGTCAATACTGTTCCCAGTGTCAGCTGTCCAACGCCGTACATTGGATCGACCATGACTTTGAGCGCGGCATCCCGAATGGCCTCCAGGTCAATTAGTGCCTCGACTGCATCCACATACTCATTGGTGAAGTCCCGCATCTTGACGATGCCCGCCTCCAGCGCCAGGTCAAGTTCCAGTTTGATGACGTCCCCCGGAGTGAGTGCGTTAGTTTCACGCTCAATCTTGCGCGTCTCGTCGTCGAGCAACAGAGATCCATCTCCGTGAAAGACCTTGAGGCCGTTCCATTCAGGTGGATTGTGGCTCGCCGTAAACGCCAGCCCATAAGCCGAATCCTGAATCGCCGTAGCATAGGTGATGAGCGGTGTGGGCGCATCTTCAGTTAGCAGGATGGTTGGTATGTTGTTGCCGGCAAGAACCTCGGCCGCAGCTTCGGCTGCCTGCTTGGAGAGGAAACGGCGATCAAAACCGATGATCACCCCACGTTTTTCCTGGCCCTGGCGGGTAATCTCATTAGCCAGCGCCTGGATAAGTCGCCGCACATTGTGCAGCGTAAAACCCTCTCCAATTAGGGCTCGCCACCCGCCCGTGCCAAATGCAATCAGGTTCTGCTCCTCCTGGCGGCGAGGACGATAAAGGCGCTTCTCCAGGATGAACTCTGCGTGCGCGAGATCTTCTGCCGTGTTTACGCCCTGAACTTCGTCTTGATCGTAGATCTGGTAGCTGTTCACCCGTAGCCCGGAACGGATAAGCTGGTGAACACAGTCCGTCAGTCGATATTCGCCGTCGAGGGGAGAGGGGGAAAGATGCTGCAAGGCAGAAAAGATGACCGCTGCATCCACCACATAGGCTCCGACATTGACTTCGCGAATGTTCCGCACCTCGGGGGTGGCTTCGGCCTCCTCGATGATGTCGATGATCTGTCCGGCAACATCGCGAATAATGCGACCGTAAGGCAGGGCGCGGTCTGGTACAGCCGTTAACAGCGTAAGGTGCGCCCTCTTCAAATGATGGCGGTTCAGCAGCCCGCGGATGGAGGCGGGACGGAATAAGGGAGTATCGCCGTAAAGAATCAACAGAGTACCGCTATACTCCTTCAGGGCCCTGCACACTTGCAAAACAGCGTCACCGGTACCGAGGGGCCTGTCCTGTACGACATACTGGAACTGAGGTCCAAGATGTGAGCGCACTTCCTCCGCCCGGTATCCTACGACAATGTAGATGCCATCGGGCGAGACCACTTGCAAAGCATTCTGAACGGCGCATTGCAAGATGCTCTGATCGCCCAGTTTTTGTAGCACGAGGGATTGGCCATCCGGGGTGATAGCGTCCTTGCCAGCAGCCAGTATGACGGCCTTCAGTTCCGTTTTCGCAGAAGTTCGATTGTTTAACATCGTCCATCTCGTCCCTGCGTCGAGGTCAAGCTACGACGCGGTCTGCTGTTACGCAATGAGTGCAGGTGTCGCGAGATAAATTCACCTCAAGCCTCCACAGCAGGCTCCATTACTCCCAATGATGGCGTATTGTGAATCGGCACGAAGCGCGACAGTATAAGAGCCGGGATCGCGGAGATCAACACCCAGACAAAGAAGTGCTGGTACCCCATCCGCATTTGCAGCCACCCGCTCAACGCGCCTGGTATGATCAGTCCCAGGTTCATCAGGGAATTCGCAAAGGCATAGTGGGCTGTCTGGTACTTACCAGGTGCGATCTCCTGCATCATAAGAAGAATCACGCCGACAAATCCGAAGCCATATCCGAACATCTCAAAGCTCATCGCGAGGGTGATCAGCACTGGGCTCGTCGGTAAGGCAATGCTTAAATAGAAGTATGCAAGCATCGGGAAGTTCATCACTGCTATCAGTACGATCAGGGCACGCTTCAGCCCCAGCCAGGCGGTGAAATACCCCCCGAGAATGCTCCCTAAAATGAAGGCCGCTGTGCCAAACGTGCCGTAGATGGTTCCGAATTGCGCCGTGGTCAGCCCTAAGCCGCCCTGCGTGCGCATGGCTTTTAGAAACAGCGGTCCTACCTTCACGACCTGTCCTTCCCCGGCGCGATACAGAAAAATGAACACCAGCAGGAAGAGGATGTTCGGCTTCCTGAAGAAGCTAACCACCACATCCCAAAACGTTGCCGTCATTTCCCGCAGATTCCCGAGATGCCGCTCCTCGCCCCCGACCGGCAACATATGCGCGTGATACAGACTGAGCACGACGAGGATCAGCCCCGCGGTCGCGAAAATGATCATCCAGGCGCGAACGACGGGCATGCGAGCTTCGAGCATCCCGGCAAGGATGATTAGTCCGCCTTGCGCGAAGAATCGCGCCACGTTATAGAAGCCGCCTTGCCAGCCCGCGTATTCCGCCTGCTGTTTGGAAGTCAGACTTGTGATGTAGAGACCGTCTGCGGCGATGTCGTGTGTTGCCGAGCAGAAAGCAATGATCGAGAAAAAGGCAACAGAGTAACGGAAGTAGCTGGGGAGGGGCAGGCAAATTGCCAGCAGCGCCAGGCTAAGACCGCCGACGAACTCCAGCAGAACGACGAAGAACTTCTTGGTCCTATACATCTCCAGCAGCGGGCTCCACAGCGGCTTGAGCGACCAGGGAAGCCCCATAAGGCTGGTGGTGAAAGCGATGACGTCATTCCGAATGCCCATGCGTTGGTAAAAGATCAGCGCCATCATCCCGACGGCATAGAACGGCAACCCCTCGGCGAAGTACAACGTCGGAACCCATGTGGCGGGATGGCTGGTTCTGTCACTGGTCATCCGTTTGGCTCGCAGAGGGTATCGGTATCCGGAGTGATCGCGTTGATCTCGAATTTTTCTCGTGGGTAAACGCAGCACGTCTGGTAACTCTCCAGTGGGCCCTGCTCAAATCACTTGCAGAATCTCGGCAAGAGGTTTCTCTGGGACTCGCTGATGACGAAGGAAGTGGAAATGCGAGTCCGCTTAATAGGAGCACTAATTCGGCGCGGACACATAGCATGCAATGGCCTCTTTGACACGGAGTGTTAAATATCTGTCCGAAAAACCTACCCGTTGGACAAGGCGACCAGCTGACGCGGAAATCGGGTTACGCGCTGAAACATTTTAGAATGTCGGCAACGATGTAAGTCCCTCAAGGCACGCTGCTTCGGTACCCTTGGTCCCTTCCCCTGACTCCGCAGATGTGGTCATCGGCTCTCCTCATCAGCCAATGGGCACAGTATCTCATCCAACCTCTTCGGCCCTCGAGGCATTTGCGTATGGCACGTCTGCCCTCGGCGGGGCATAGTATTTTTTGACTATTGCTCCACTGAATTGAGTGCATTCTAATCGCCTGACGTCGGATTTTCTGATGCAGGTGCACGCCTTGTGCAGTGGCCATTCCGAGTGGCATTGAGTTTTGCGTGACTGCGGTTTTCGTTGACCCATCTAATTTCAAAGGCAAATGTCATTCGGCTGCTCTGAGGGAGTGAGGCAAAAACGAGTTTCTGGGACCGCGATCGTGATGGCTCGCTCTATGATGGCCCACTCCGTAATGATTGCCCTACCCCTTATCCCCTCTGACAGGAGCTCGCATGGTTCCAGTGCGTTCCGTTTCTTCATTTGTACTCTTATCTGTTCGGTAACAACTAGCGTCCTGCTTGGTCAGGCGCAGAATCGCTCTGCAGCAGTAAAGCTCAACAACACCGGTGTTGCGTTGATGAACCAGCAACAAATGGATAAGGCTCTCGCAAAGCTTGATGAGGCCATCAGGGCAGACCCATCTCTCACAGTCGCAGAATTGAACAAAGGCATTGCCTTGTTAAACTTACAGAAGTTAGTCGAAGCGGAGAAGGTTCTCCAGCAGGCGGCGACCCAGCAGCCTTCGAATCCCCGCGCGTGGTACAACTTGGGCCTGCTGTACCGTAGCCAGGGAAAGCCTGATGAAGCGATTGACGCCTTCCAGAAAGTGGTCAAGATCGATCCCTCCGATCCCGACACTCACTACTTTCTAGGGACGATGTACTCCCAGCAGCAGGAGTACGACAGAGCCATTGCTGAATTTCAGACGGCGTTGCAGCTGAACCCGGTCCATGCCTCGGCGGAATTTGGACTTGCTCGAACGCTGCAACGCTCCGGCAAGGCCGACGAGGCCCGCGAGCATCTGAAGAGGTTCGAGCATCTCACCAGGGACAAGATTTCGTCCGCCATGACCCTCAACTATGGCGAGCAAGGTCGTTACTCAACCGCCCAGGACGTCATCAGCTCCGAGGCAGCTGTCGGCCCGATGATCCCGGTCACGTTCATTTCCCAGCCACTCGGAGCTGCGGGTCCGCCGTCTGTAGTGAAAGAGAACAGCAATGTGCTCGGTGGCGGGATCTGCATGCTGGATGTTGATGGCGACGGGCGAATCGATCTTGTTGTGCTCGGTGACGGCGACCACGCCATTCGTGTCTTCCGCAACCTGGGAAACGGCACCTGGGAACGAATGCCGCCCCAACAGACCGGTCTTGATGCCACCGGCGGGGCCGTTGCCTGTGCCGTGGGCGACTTCGATAACGACGGCCGCAATGATCTGGCTGTCGCAATCGATGATCGTGTGTTGCTTTTCCACAACGAGGGCAACGGAAAATTCGCTGATGTGACCAAGGCTGCTGGCATTCAGCCTTTGAATCACCCTGCGGGACTGACGTTTGTTGACTACGACCACGACGGCGATCTCGATTTGTTTGTCACCGGACAGAGCCTCTCTGCAAGGTCGCCCTCAGGCCCTAACATTCTCTGGCGTAACAACGGCAACAGCACGTTCACGAATTGGACCACGGAGACCGGCCTTGCCGGACAAGGCAGCACAATCGGCGCTGTCCTGTCGGACATAAATAATGACCGCGCGGTTGACCTCGTTGTAACGGGCTCGGACCCGGCCCCGACTTTTTTTGCCAATCCTCGCGAAGGCCACTTCATCGCTTCGCCGCTCTATGTCGCCGGCCTTCCTCCCACCGTTGGCATTTATATTTTCGATTTCAACAAAGATGGCTGGATGGATGTTGCCGTGACACATGCCGGAGCGCCTGGTATCTCTCTCTGGCGTAACGTCGATGGCAAACACTTTGAACGTGTGCCATTGCCCATTACCGATGCCACACGTGGGTGGGGTGTGACTGCCATCGATTTTGACAATGATGGCTGGATTGATCTGGCGGTCATCGTCGAGACCTCACATGGCCCCGAGTTGCGAATGCTGCGCAACCTCGGTCCGCAGGGATTCCAGGATGTGAGCGCAATGCTCGGACTCGACAAGGTCTCCTTGCATCACCCACGATCTGTCATCGCTGCAGATATCGATGGCGACGGCGATTCCGATCTCATCGTCTCGCAACTTGAGGGAGATCCCGTGGTGTTGCGAAATGACGGCGGCAATCGCAATCATGCACTGCGCCTTGATTTGAAGGGATTGGCCGACAACAAAACCGGACTGGGAACCAAGGTTGAGATCTTTGCCGACGGTCTCTGGCAGAAGTGGGAGGTCGCCGGCGGGGCAGGCTTCCTGAGCCAGGGGCCCCAGGAGATTCTGGCTGGGCTAGGCAGTGCCGATCGCGCCGATGTTGTGCGTATGCTTTGGCCAACCGGCGTCCTTCAGGACGAGATTGACATCGCCACCGAACGACCCGTCTCCTTTCTGGAAATCGATCGACGTGGAAGTTCCTGCCCGACCCTTTTTGCGTGGAATGGTGAGAGGTACGAGTTTATCTCCGATGTGATCGGTGCCGGGGTTATTGGGCACTGGATTTCGCCGACCGCGAAGAATATTCCTGACACCCACGAGTGGATCAAGATCGCAGGCCCCCAGCTACGGCCGCGCAAAGGATACTTCAGCGTGCGCTTTGGCGAGCCGATGGAGGAAGTCAACTTCGTCGACCAGCTTCGGTTGGTTGCTGTTGACCATCCGGCGGAAACGGAAGTCTACCCCAACGAGCGTTTCCTCGGTGAACCGCCGTTTGCTACCGGAGCACCCGTCGTGACCTCAGCGCCGCATCCACCCGCGGGCGCTTGGGATAACAATGGTCATGACGTTCTTGAGTTGCTCCGTGCGCGCGACCACCGGTATGTGCGCGACTTCACTAACCTCTCGTTCGCAGGCTTTGCCAACATGCACACCCTCACTCTTGATCTTGGTGAGTGGACAGCTCAGAGGCCGCTGCGCCTGTTCCTGCACGGTTTCATTGAATACTTCAGTGCCACCTCGATGTATGCAGCCTGGCAAGCTGGCCTTCAGCCGCTACCGCCCTACGTCGAAGTGCAACTTCCCGATGGCAAATGGAAACGTGTTCTTGATGATATGGGGTTTCCGGCGGGGTTACCGCGTACCATCACAGTGGACCTTTCCGGTAGGCTTCCAGCGGGTGCACGCCGTATTCGCCTCACTACCAATCTCCAGATTTACTGGGACCAGATATTGATCGACAACGGGCCGGTTCAGATTGGCCGTGTTCGCCTGATTGAATTACCTCTCGTCTCGGCAACCCTCGCATTCCGCGGTTATCCACAGCAGGTTGACGGTGAAACTCCCGGCGATCTCAACTACTACTACGAACGTGCCAGTGCCACTGGTCCGTTCAGTCGTCAAAGCGGCGGCTACACGCACTACGGTGATGTGACTGCGCTTCTGAAGGACACCGACGATCACTTCGTTATCTTCGGAACGGGAGAGGATATCGACGCCGAGTTCAGCGCTGCGCCGCTGCCCCCTCTTCCTACGGGATGGCAGCGCGATTTTTTCTTCTACGCAGATGGATTTGTCAAAGACATGGACTTCTACGAGGCCACTCCGTTTACCGTCGCCGACTTGCCCTTTCATGGCATGAGCACTTATCCGTATCCGACGTCGCAGCACTATCCCGACACTTCGAGTGCGACCGAATATCGACTGGACTGGAATACAAGGTATGAGTCAGGAACGAGCAATCCGAGGGGGTACCGGTTCCGATACCTGCCCCGGACAATCGATCCGGAACCGTTGACCCCGCAACCCGCGCTTGGAAGCGATAGCACCGCTAAAGGTAGTGACAAGCAATGAGGAAAGCGGGACTTCTCTTGATCGTAGGCCTGACAGTTTCGGCCATTTACCTCTATACATGGCCTGCGCCGAACCTGTTCTATGCGGGGGTGGTTCTGTTTCACGCAGGCCTTGGGGTGTTGTTCTGCATCCTGAGTGTGCCCTGGGTGCTCCAGGCTTTGCGAGGGCCGGTCATATTGAAAATTGGTGCTCTCCTTCTTGCGATCGGCGCGGCCATCGGACTGACTCTCATTTACACAGGTACCGCACGTCCGTACTCGAAGCTACTGCTTACCCATATCGAAGTCAGCGTGGTCGCAATATTGTTTTTAGCGGCCTGGTGGCTGAGTCGACGCAGACATAGCAGCCGCAGCTCCTGGGTCACAGCCTTGGTATTGGTGCCGGTTGCTGTCGGTGTTTCGATGGGCGCAAAGTACATTCGAGACTCTTGGTACCGGGGCTTCGTTATTGAGAACCCTTCGATTGCACCAGTCACGATGGACCAGGAGGGTGATGGCACTCAGGGATCTTTCTTTCCCAGCTCCGCCCAGGTCGCGGGCAAGCGAAAGATCCCGGCGAAGTTCTTTATGGAGTCGGATGCTTGTGAGCGCTGCCACCACGACATCTTCAAGCAGTGGCAAAGTTCCGCTCATCATTTCTCGTCATTCAATAACCAGTGGTATCGCAAAAGCATCGAGTACATGCAGGAGGTAGAGGGCACAAAGCCTTCGAGGTGGTGTGCTGGATGCCACGACCCCGCTCTGCTCTATAGCGGCATGATGGATACGCCAATTAAGCAAATCGTCAACACTCCCGAAGCTCAGGCCGGTATGGGATGCATGATGTGCCACTCCATCGCCAAGGTGAAAAGTACGATGGGACAGGCCGATTTCGTGCTTGAGTACCCCGAATTGCACGAACTCGCTGCCAGCAAGAACCCGGTGGTGCGATGGATGCATGACTTCACCATCAACCTGAACCCCGAGCCCCATCGCCGCGTTTTCCTGAAACCTTTTATGACTAAGCAAACCCCGGAGTTCTGTTCCTCTTGCCACAAAGTCCATCTTGACGTGGCAGTAAACAATTATCGCTGGTTTCGCGGTTTCAACGAGTACGACAACTGGCAGGCTAGTGGTGTCTCTGGTCTGGGAGCCCGGTCCTTCTACTACCCTCCCAACCCGCAGGGCTGCCAAGATTGCCATATGCCTGACACCGAGTCTGCTGATATGGGTAATATCAACGGCCGAATCCATTCCCATTCTTTTCCGGCCGCGAACACGGCGGTTGCGTTTGCCAACCAGGATCAACATCAATTGCAAATTTCGGAGAACTTCCTGAAGAGTGGTGCAGTGTCGATCGATATCTTCGCCCTTTCGAAGGTGGCTCCAAAGCAAACCACACCGGTGAGACAACAAGCAGAGTTACAAACCACGTTTGCTGTCGGTGAAGAAGCAGAGGTGAAGACTACGGGTGAAGCGACTGGTTCTGCAGCCCCTGTTACAGCTCCCCTGGACAAGGTCGAGGCCTCAGTGCGTCGCAGCGACAGCGTTCGCGTTGACGTGGTGGTGCGCACCCGCAAGGTCGGTCATTTTTTCCCAGGTGGTACGGTCGATGCCTACGACACGTGGGTTGAGCTGAAAGCAATAGACGATAAAGCTCAGACTCTGTTTTGGAGTGGCAAGGTGGAAGACGATGGCAAGGGTCCCGTCGAACCCGGCGCCCATTTCTACCGTTCCTTGCAGATCGATGGACATGGCAATCCGATTAACAAGCGCAATGCATGGGCGACACGAGCAGTGGTTTATGTTCACCTGATTCCGCCTGGCGCTGCCGACACAATTCACTATCGCCTGAATGTCCCCGAGAGTGCGGGAAACAAGATTACCCTGACAGCGCGTCTTTGCTATCGCAAATTTTCATGGTGGAATACGCACTTCGCATACGCCGGAACCACACAGCTGGGTGCTTTCACGCCACAAACCACACTCTCCTACGACGACCGGCAGTTCTCCTTCGACGGTGACACGTCAAGGGTTTCGGGAAAGGTGAAGCAGATACCTGATCTACCCATCATCACCCTAGCCGAGACCAGGGTCGACGTTAATGTTCTCCCAAAGGATGCTGCCGAGGTGGCTCCCAAGGTCCTCCTGGAAAAAGCAGACTGGCAGCGTTGGAATGATTATGGCATCGGATTACTTCTTCAGGGCGACTTAAAGGCTGCGTCAGCGGCCTTCAGGCGTGTCGCTGAGGCCGATCCGAGCAATCCTGACGGCTGGGTTAATCTGGGTCGAGTGGCGGTGCAGGAAGGGGACATGGAACGTGCGCGCACTGTGCTGCAACGTGCTTTGTCGCTAAGTCCCACACTAGCCCGGGCGCATTTCTTCTATGCGCGCGTTCTCCGCAGCGATGGTGACTACGACGGAGCAATGAGCCACCTGCAGACTGTGATGACGCAATACCCCAGGGACCGAGTCGTGCGAAACGAAGCCGGACGCATCCTGTTTCTGCAGCGTAAATACAATGAAGCGATCGCGCAGTTCCAAGAGGCGACCGCGATTGACCCTGAAGACCTACAGGCCAACTACAACCTGATGCTCTGCTACAAAGGGCTTGGCGAGAACGATAGGGCGAAACTTTACGAAAAACTCTATCTGCGTTTCAAAGCGGATGAGTCCGCGCAGATGATTACCGGGCCGTATCGTCAGATACACCCCGAGGACAATATTGAGCGCCAATCAATTCATGAACACGTTTCTGTTCCGCTCACACCTGGCCAGCGCGAAGTGGCTGGGATACACAAGAACGACGCCGTAAAGAGCATTGGTCGGTAGCCAACTTCATGAGCCGCATGAAAGGGATTCTTCTCCTTCTGGCACTGGTCTGCGCCACGCTGGCAAGCGGCGGTGAGGCGCAGACGCAGTTTCGGGATATCACCAAGCAGGCAGGGATCAACTTCATTCATAACAATGGCGCGATGGGCAAGAAGTGGCTGCCCGAAACCATGGGCCCAGGCTGCGCTTTTATTGACTACGACAACGACGGCTATCCCGACATCCTGTTGGTGAATGGCAAGGACTGGGGAACTCCGGGTAAGCCCTCGACACTCAAGCTCTACCATAACAACCGCAACGGCACCTTCACCGACGTGACTGCGAAGGCTGGTTTGGCAATCTCTTTATACGGCATGGGAGTTGCCGTAGGCGACTAT
>CAZDYZ010001027.1:0-9828 GCA_964509525.1 uncultured Acidobacteriaceae bacterium | reverse complement strand
GACCCGCACCAGCGAACTGCAACCGGCGCCCACTCCTATCGACGTAGATATCATCTTCCCTGTTCTGCACGGCACCTTTGGGGAAGACGGTACGATTCAGGGACTGCTCGAACTGGCGGACATCGCCTACGTCGGTGCCGGTGTGCTTGGCTCGGCCGCGGGCATGGACAAGGATGTCATGAAGCGACTCTTTCGTGATGCGGGAATTCCGATCGTCAGGCACATCACTGTGCTACGCAGTTTGTGGCGAGCGGCGCCGAAGAAAGTACGCCAGCAGGTGGAGAGCGCACTGAAATATCCGGTCTTCGTAAAACCAGCAAACCTGGGCTCATCAGTCGGAATCACCAAAGTCCACCAGGCCAGCGAACTCGCCGCGGCGATCGACAACGCTGCCCGTTACGACCGCAAACTCATCGTCGAGCAGGGCGTCGGTGGCAGGCACGGCAAAGCACGCGAAATTGAATGTTCCGTGCTGGGCAATGACAATCCAATCGCGTCGATTCCCGGCGAGGTTGTGCCCGTCAGGGAGTTCTACGATTACAACGCGAAGTATCTTGACGAAGGCTCGAAACTGATCATTCCTGCCAAGCTGTCGAAGTTCAGCCAGCACGAAGTGCGGCGTCTCGCGGTCGCTGCATTCCAGGCGGTAGACTGTGCCGGCCTGGCGCGCGTGGACTTTCTGATGGACCCGGGCGGCCGCAAGATCTTCGTCAACGAGATCAACACTATTCCTGGTTTTACCTCTATCAGCATGTATCCCAAACTCTGGGCGGCAACCGGCATTCCCTATGCCGAACTGATAGACCGCCTTATCCAGCTCGGCCTTGAACGCCATGCCGACAAGAGACAGAACCAGTACAGTCGATAGTTCCTCTGAGGCGATCGTGAATTCTTGCCTTTCGTGTGCTAACGCTTCTTCCCCTTCTGCGTCTATAGGACCAAGCAGGGAGCGATGCTCGGGGGGCATGCACCACGTTTCACTCCGCTAGATGTGCATGCCCCGGGCACCGCAAACACCTCTCTTTTCTCCTGATACGCGACGAGTACGGGCCTCCGCTGACGCCCAAGCGCCACGAGGCCTGTGTTTTCTTGAACCAACCGGCAGCTGGGTTCGTATCCAATTGCGGAGGCGGCTCGTGCGTAAACTTTTCCTGCTTTTCCTGCTATTCGTTTCGGTTTTCACCCTCTCCGCCCTAGCTGAGGAATGGAACAAGTCTTACCAGGTGGGCGACAAACCCAGCCTGCGCGTCGACACTAACGATGCCTCAGTGGAGATCTCCCGTAGCATGAGCCGCACGGTTTCGGCGCGGGTGATTGCTGAGGGATACAGTATCGGCAGCAGTGGCGTGCGCATCACCGAGCGGCAGGACGCCGATAAGGTGGAGTTGCAAGTCCATGTCCCGAGTAGTTGGGGTATTCACATCAGTACGCATCGGGAGGTACGAATCGAGGTAGAGGCACCGCCTGACACAGCGCTGGACCTGCACTCAGGCGATGGGCACATCCGGGTGGACGGGATTTCAGCACAAGCCAAGCTTGACACCGGCGACGGACATATCGAGGTGAGAAATTTCAATGGCGCGCTGAATGCTCGTACCGGCGACGGATCCATGTCAATTGATGGTGTGTTGAGTGATGTCAACCTGCGCACCGGCGACGGGCACATTACCCTGATCGTGCGTCCCGGTTCGAAAATGAGCTCGGGATGGGTTATCCACACCAGCGATGGCCGGGTGGAGGCCCGCCTGCCGCAGGATTTTGCCGCGGAACTCTATGCGCATACCGGCGATGGGCATATCCAGCTCGACATCCCTGTGGTAGTGAATGGCTCCATTGAGCGGTCACGAATTCGAGGCAAGCTCAACGGTGGCGGTCCTTTGCTGGAGATTACCACCGGTGATGGCGGCATCCGCATTAGTAAGTTCTGAACCTTCGCGGGTCAAGGGGCGTCCTTTTCAGCCGATAACAACTATAGGACGACCAGTCCCGAAATGGACGCTACGGCGAGAGCTCGGAAGACCACGCGGCGATCCAGACGTAAATTGTTTTTGTTCTGTAGGCACCCGGTCGCGCAGGAACAGTTCACGCGTCTGCTGAAACGCAGCGACTTTGACGTCGTACTCTGCGGGGAATTGCTTATGCCCGAAGCTGGAGCCGCAGCCTTCGACGCCGAGGAGCCTTGTCTTGTCATTGTCGATGCGAGTGACGTAGTTGCGACCCTTGCATTTGTCCGCTCGCTTCGACTCGAACAACGCCCGGTACATCTGCTGGTGCTGCTTCCGAAGCTAGAAGATTCGGTCACGTCTCCATTGTTGCGACTGGGCGTCAAAGGCCTGTTGACCTATCGCCAAGCACCGCGCGAACTGGCCCGCGCAGCATGCCAGGTGGACGCCGGCATGTATTGGGTGCCTCGTGAGCTCCTGACCCGGTTCGTGGAGTCCATCCTTCCAGAGTTGCGGGGGTGCAAGTCGCTTGACAGCACTGTAGACATCAGCCGGCGTGAACGCGAGGTGCTCGACCTGTTGCTCGACAATCTCTCCAACAAGGAGATCGCCAGCAAGCTGTTCGTCTCGGAGCGCACGGTAAAGTTCCATGTCTCCAACTTGCTGAGCAAGTTTGGTGTACAACGGCGCGCCGACTTGATTGTCCTGTGGATGCAACAAACCAGCGCTTTCCCCTGGTTGTCACGGGAGCTGGCGAAGGGTATTGCGGCACCCGCAAACTAACCGGAGAATATGCGGGCCTGGTGCAGCACAGCAGCATCGGGCCGGAGCAGGGCAAGACACGATTGGTATGAGGCTTTCCCCCACTCCGGACAGGCAATGAGTCTCTGTCGAACAACCGTACTGTCCAGAGTCGATGCCCCAAATCGGATCGCCCCATTTTGCTGATAACTGAACACATAGATTCGAGGTCAAGAAACGGGCTTGGGGATTTTGTTAGGCTCGTATTCTTGGGTCCCGATTCGGCAGACGCATCCTACGGAGAGTAACGGGAGCGCAGATCCTTCGCCGCCTCGAAACATTCCTGGGCGTGCGCATAATCTCCAAGATCCCGGTAGACTAAACCCATATCGTTAATCGCATTCGCTTTCAGCCTGGCGCTGGACTTCAGGCTTAACACTTTCTTGTACTGTTCAAAGGCCGCACTCAAGTTCCCGCGTTGGTACCAATAGAAACCGATGTTCAGGTTGCTGGTCGGATCTGAAGGATTAATTGCTGCCGCCCTGAAGAAGTGGGGCATGGCGGCCTCCACGTTTCCCTTTTCCAGCGCAAGGCCGCCCAAGTTGTCCTCAGCAACCCAGTTACTGCCGGTCACCTGCAACGTGTGCGACCACAGAGTCTCACTGCTTCTCCAGTAGTCGATCTGACGACGAGCTTGCACTGCCATCGCCACTAACACAGCGATGCTTACCGCCGGAAGAAGAGCAGCGGGAAGATGCCACCTCTCAGCCTGCCCTGCTACCCCCCAGCAGATCATGATAAACAGCCCCAAGAAAGACAGGTACGCGTAGCGATCCGCCATTGCCTGATAACCCACCTGTATGAAACCAATCATGGGAACGAGAGTTCCCAGGAACCACAACCAGCCCACAGTTAAATAGCGGCGACGCCATCCTGCTGCCACCAGCAAGGTTACGACCAGCAGGATGAGAAGTGCTATACCTACTTGCAAACGTCTGAGGGGTGCGACTGGATGGGGGTACATAAGAGCCAGGCGAGTCGGCCAAAAGGCATTGCGGATATACCGCGCATAACAAACAACGGCGTTCTCCAGACTCAGAAAACGTGAGGGGTACGAGATCATTCCAGTCGCTTGCCCTTTTATGGTGATGATGGCGCTGGCTGCCGAAAGGGCAAGCAAGGGGACCTTTTCCATTACCAGCCAGGAAAAGCTAACAGTGGGAGTCACCCCGTCTGCCGGTGCTTTGCTGGACGAAGACTGGTACGCTTCGCCGAACATACGTCGCAAGGGCCAGTAATCCCAAAGCAGTAGAACACAAGGGAACGTAATCACCTGCGGCTTGGCCATCAAGCCCAGAGCGTACAAGAACGCCACCACCACGTAGCGGCCAATTCGAACCTCGCGCGTATACCACCGATAGGCGCCTAACGCCAGCAAGAAAAACAACATGCTGAGCAGGCTCTTGCGCTCGGCAATCCAGGCGACGGTTTCGACATTCACCGGGTGCAGCGCAAACATCGCCGCTACCATGAAACTGCGGCCAATAGAACCTGTTGCTTTCTGCAATACCCAGAACAAGACTAGTGCATTCAACCCATGTAGCAGGACATTGTTGTCGTGGTGACCCGAAGGGTTTAACTGAAAGATCCTGTAATCCAGAGCATGAGAAAGCCAAGTCAATGGATGCCAGTTGCCCTCATAGCTGGTAGTGAAGGCCCACCGCACGGTTTCCCAACCCAAGCCATTTTGAACGTGGACGTTCTCAGTTACATACAAAGGATCGTCGTAGTTAATGAAAGGATGTCCGTTTACCGGATAGTAGAGTATGAGGACGGCCAGCGCCAGAACAGCGCTAAGAAAGAGCGCAGCGCGAGAGGAAAGACTAACCGGGCCTTTGCCCGGCTGGGCTGGAATCTTATTGGGCTGGAAGTCGACGGACCCTTCTTTCAGAATACGGTTTTCAATTGCCTGTCGGCTCATTCGTTTTGCGTAAGCCGGAACTCCCCTTATGGCTCCCACTGGCCCCCACACTGTGTATTCGTCAAGAGATTCTAGCGTACTGTTTTCTGTTGGGCACGACCTAATGCGTGAAGGTCACGTCTCACCAACGCCAGTGTCAAGCCTTCGTGTTCGCTCGACGGTCTGGTCATCGCCTTTTAAATCGCTATGTTCTGTGACCTCGTTTGACCCTCAATTCTGCCGCCTGTTAAACTGAGATTTTCCCGCCTAGTGGCATATCAGATCCAGATAAGGACCACCCGTGCGCAGTTATACTCGACATCAACTTAAGCAGGACTCATTTAGGACATCGACTACCGAAACCATTTCCTGGGCGGTAGAGCACCGCTCCAAGCTGGTTGCCGCGGTCATCGCGCTTGCAGTCATCGTGGCTGTTGCAATCGGCAGCTGGGTTTACCTGGATTATCGTGACAAGCAGGCCCAGAGCCAGTTGGCGCAAGCGATTGAGAAGTACAGCGCACCCATCCGACCGGCCGGCGCACCGCCAACTCCTGAGATGCTAAGTTTTGCCTCGGCGCAAGAGCGTGCCTCGGTGACTAATACCGAGTTCAGCCGCATTGCAAGTAGGTACTCGCTTACCCAGTCAGGACGTGTCGCCCGCTACTTCGCGGGCGTGACCTTTCACGAAATGGGCAACAACGCGGCGGCGGAGAAGGACTTGAAGGACGTCGCCGACAGTCGCCACAAGGAGATTGCCAGTTTGGCGAAACTGGCCCTGGCTGGCGTCTATCATGATACCAATCGCGATCCCCAGGCCATCGCGCTCTACAAGAACCTCGCCGATCATCCCACCGCTTCCGTGGGCAAGACCACCGCACAGTTCCTGCTGGCATCGCTGTACGAGGAGAGTCACCAGCCAGACCAGGCTCGCGCTCTCTATCAGCAGATGCAAAAGGAAAGCCCTGCCAGTCCGGTGGCGCAGTTTGCCACACAGAAGCTGCAGGCGCTTAAGCAGCCATAAGCGGCAGCTTTTCCCTGTTCGGATTGTCCTCATACCTGCTGGCCCAACGCTGGGAGGGATCAACCTTGTGCTCACTGGACTGATTTGGGCAGTGTTGTCTCACTACTACCTGCGAGTCCTAGTCGCGGACAGTCTCAGAGAGCCTTTCTACAACAGGGTTACGTGGGTCTGCAGTCGCACTCAAACCTCAGTAGAGTCTAATGTTGAAATCCCGGTCCTCCACGGCGAGACGTGCCATGACAATGGGCTTTGGCTGAGGCTGACAGCTGATGTCGAACTGTGAAACTTCGCTAAACACCAAACACGAATGATCACCCGACTTTGTAATTCTCTGGGGCGTGTGCGAGAGTAGCGGCGTGCGCGCCGTGGCCCTACTAGGACCTGTTGCAAAGGAGCACCATGTCCGGCGATTTGCGCTGCCGGGCGTGAACCTGTGTTCCGGCAACGAACTGAACCCGACTGACCAACCCGACGCCGCGCTCATTTTTGGTGGTGACGGTACCATCCATCGTCATCTCGGCGGACTTGTAGTGAACCAGACTCCAACGCTCATCATTCCAATGGGAAGCGCGAACGACTGCGCGCGTTCCGTCGGAATCGGGACGGTCGAGAAAGCGCTGGCCGCATGGAAACACTTTTGCGCCGCAGGTCAAAACATCCGTCGGATCGACCTTGGAACGATTCAGGCGCTCGAAGGGCATCCGAGAACGGACCTCACCGACGGCTCGAACGAGTTTGCCGCGCGGATGAAGTTGATTGCGAACAGCGCCAAGGATTTGCGCGGCATTCCATGGGGCATGGATGCCCATGACCGCGAAAATTTCGGACCACGGCGCGACGCCTGTGCAGCCAATCCGGTGGAGGACGAATGCCTTGAATCGCTACATTTTGTAACCGACGGTCCACGACCGGACCTTCCGCTGATGGGCACGCGCATCATGCAGTCGCAGTTGCGCCGTCTGAATGAAGCCGAACAGGAGGTGGCGCGCACTACGTTCTACGCCGCCATCGCCGGAACCGGTCTGGATGCTGCTGTGAATCGCCTAGCGATGAGGCAGCCACGCTGGTTGCGCGCGCACGGCGGGTATGTCGTCGCTCTGCTGCAAGTGCTCGGAGGTTTTCAACCGCCGCACATCACGCTTTCTGTCGAAGTCGATGGATGCTGGCAAACGCGGATGGACGAGCCAGGGTTCCTGATTGCCGCCGGGAACGGACCGCAGTACGGGCATGGCATGAGGCTGACACACGAAGCGCAGATGGACGATGGCTTGCTTGACCTTTGCTTTGTAAGGTCCCTCGGCAAATTACGCTTGCTGCGGCTGTTTCACATGGTCTATCGCGGTGGACACATCGGAATGAAAGAGGTGGAGTATTTCCGGGCCTCTCGTGTGCAAATCCGGACTCAGCCAGCTACAGAGGTGTTCGCGGATGGCGAGTATATCTGTACGACACCCGTGGAGATAGCGGTTCGGCCCCACGCGTTGCCGATGATTGTTGCCGAATAATTCGATGCGGCCTGGCAGCCTGAACTGAAGCTTTGCCAAATCAGCAAGTTCGTATGAGAATGGAAACACAGTTCCCAGCAGGGTGTGGCGGCCAGAACCGATTGGCGATGCCTTGGACGTAACGCAAAAAAGCTCATTGAGAAAGGCCAAGAAACGCAGATCACTCGATCGGGGTACGCAGCCCCACTCTCCGGGACGAACGTCAGGCTTTACTGCTTTTTTTCTGGAACTTATCTTGCTCTGATGGGTCTATACTGTAGGTAGAAATGGCATTCCGCTTTGTATTCAGACGGTCAGGGTCAAGTGTGCCCACGGTTCGGCAAGAGGACCAGGTTCTGCCCACCTTGTTCGAGAATGAGGGACTTTATCCTCAGCGCAAGGAAGTGTTCCTGTACTCGTATAGCATCGTCATTATCTCGACGGCGCTTGTGATATGGTCGGCCCACTGGGCGTTCGAGCACAAGGAGCAGATCCAGCAGCAGGTGGTTTCGCTGGCCACCGACATCAGCCCCTACATTCCGCTGCCAGCATCCAAGAACCGCAGCGGCGGCGGGGGTGGTGGAGGAGATCGCGACAAGCTGAACGCGCCCAAGGGCGCGCTGCCCAAGCTGGCAAAGGACCAGATCACACCTCCGGCAATCGTCGTCCGCAATGAGCATCCCAAGTTGGAAGTAACACCTACAGTTGTGGTCCCGCCGGAGATTAAGTTGCCCACAGTCGGCCAGTTGGGCGATCCCCTGTCCAAGGTGATAGGGCCGCCTTCTAACGGGACAGGATACGGCGGTGGCATTGGCAGTGGCAGCGGCGGCGGAGTGGGTTCCGGAACAGGGCCCGGTGTTGGCCCGGGGCACGGTGGCGGATATGGTGGCGGAGCCTATCGCGTAGGTGGGGGCGTCAGCGCCCCCAGGGCGTTGTATGCGCCTGATCCCGAGTACTCGGAAGAGGCTCGCAAGGCCAAGTATCAGGGCACTGTGGTGTTGTGGCTGGTGGTGGATGCCGCTGGGCGTCCACAGCAGATCCGTGTGCAACGACCCCTCGGCATGGGCTTGGACGAAAAGGCCATCGAGGCCGTGAAGCAGTGGAAGTTCGAGCCCGCGCGTAAAGACGGTCAGCCGGTTCCGGTGATGATCAACGTCGAAGTGAATTTCCGGCTGTACTGACCCACAAAATCGTGGGTCTTCCTGTTGACCTACCGACCATAACCATCCCCATGCTCAATTCTATTGGTTTGGCGTGGGCGCCGGTTGCTGAGTTGACTGTCCGCCGAAGTTTACCTTGGGAGCTTGCCGGGCGCCCTCCTCGGTCTTGAAATAGGCGTTGTCGCGCGCGAAGCCGGAAAAGCTGGCGACGATGCTGCTTGGGAACAACCCGATGTAGGTGTTGTAGTCTTGCACGGCTTCGTTATAGCGGCGGCGTTCGATCGCAATGCGGTTTTCTGTGCCGGCCAGCTCATCTTGGAGGCGCATAAAGTTTTCGTTGGACTTGAGTTGGGGATAGTTTTCCACTACTACCAACAACCTTGCCAGTGCTGAATCCAGCTGGCCGTTGGCGGCGATCTTTTCCTCGGGACTCTTGGCACCGATCAATGCTGCTCTTGCGGCTGCGATGTCGCCAAAAACTTTCTGTTCCTGGCTGGCATATCCCTTTACCGTCTCCACCAGGTTGGGAATGAGATCTGCCCTGCGTTGCAGGACAACATCGACCTGTGACCAGGCAGCATTCACCGCTTCTTTCTTGCGTACCATCTCATTGCGACGACCAATAAAAGAGCTGCCCAGCCCTATCGCTAGCAGCACTATAACAATGACGATGATCAATCCTTTTTTCATCGAGTCTCTCTTTCAACGCTGAACTGTTTACGCGGTTTGAGGCACCTTCCGCCATTGGCGCTTGGGTACGCGTTCGTCCAGATAGTGGGCAACTTGGGCAATTGTTCTCATGTAGGCGTTGTACGCTTCGTTAACATTCACACCATGCGCGGGATCATTTCTAAGCTTAAGAATTGCTTGCAGTGGCCCCAAACCAAAGCCGAAGACCTTTCCGGCGTGTTCCAGCAGCTTCGTCCTGTCGTGCGGAGGATCATCTCCTAAGGTGATGAGAGCGTGTCGAATCAACGTCAGCACGCTAGTGATCGACTTGACTAGCACGATTCTGAGATCTTCTTCCTTATCAGGACTCAGCAGCAGGTGCTGCCGCAGGCGTAACAAAGTAGATCTAAGCTCGTGTTCTACTTCTACGCGGTGCAGGTTCATGGGGACTTGGATCGTACTGGCAATGTCCTCGCCGAATAATGTGCGATGAGTGGTTTGGATGTCGAGCAGCTCAATGGCAAACACGTCGGCTGACTCGCGCATCTCGTCAACAGTCATGAGCAGTGGAGGTGTAAGTCTCTCCTCGTAGCTCCACCAGCGAACCACCGGCGCAACGGCCGATAAATGCCCGGAGTTCAGCTCGCGGCACAGGACCAGCACGTTCACGTCGGAGTATTGCTCATGGAACTCCTCTCTAGCCGTTGAGCCGTATAGAACCACAGAAACCAGGTTGTTGCCACACGCATGCTGCAGCCGGTTGACCAGCTCCTGAAGATTGGTTTCGGGTTTTTTCATTACGACCCTCTCCCCGAGCAATTCACCAGCTTCCTCCCGCTCCGCCACCGCC
>CAZDYZ010001026.1:0-2005 GCA_964509525.1 uncultured Acidobacteriaceae bacterium | reverse complement strand
GTTGGTTAGTCGTTCCACTCACCGCAGATGAGTCGCCTGCAAGCCTCAAGTGCAGCGAGTGCGATTGTGATACCAGCCTGGCGGCCGTATATTCGATCGCGACACACGTGGCGTTCGAAGAAGAGGTACTCCGAGCAATTGAGGCGAGCAGTTCACAAGCAGAGTACGACAATCGGGTTTCCCGAATCATCGAAGAAGAAGAAACACCGCTGGTTTGTAGTGCTTGCTGCCCGCGCCGGGGGCCTCACCGACACGACCTGAACCACGCCTTCTAGGTGCACGTTTTGGCGGTATCAATCACACAGATCGCTCAGTGCCTTTATTGCAATTCCGCAATGCCGAGGGCCTGGCCGAAGCGCCGGCTCGGCTCCACCGGGTCTCCATACTTGCGATGCGCCGCGGTATGGTAGGCAGCGGCTAACAGCAACCGTTCACGGTCGGGACTCTGGTTTGTCCCGAAATCCTCGAGCATGCACTGGGCGATTTCCTGATTGTGTGTATCGTTGCCCAGCTTGGCGGCTGCCGATGCGATACCTTGCAAGAGACGGGCGCGGTTGCCGCCATTCTCGAGATAGGCTTGAGTCCAAGCCAAACTCTCCGGCCCATTGAGCGCGCCCACCACCGTTACGACGTTATCGAGCAACCGGCTTTCGCTTGACTTGTCGGACCCGCGCGGCGCCTCGATGGTCGCCGGCGTCAATTCGCCAATGTCCTTCTGATGCCATGCAGTACAGTTCAAAAACGCGCCCGCGACGTAAAGCAGCCGTAGCCGCCGCGGATGGTCGAAAGTGTCGTAGAACCAGCCCAGATTATTGCAGTACTCGTAGCAATGCATGGGCATTGAGAAGTTGTTGGCGTCGTGAGTCTCGATCACAATCTGCGCCGCTGCGAGTTGCATTGCATCGACGATTCTTCTGGGATTCTTTCCATTCTTGAGAAGGGCACTGATGCGTCCGATGTAAGCCGGCTCCTGCTGCCGGAGTAGCACTTCTAGCAGCTCCGACTGCTCTTCCCGGTCCAGTGTCCCGGTGTTTTGCAGCACCGCCAATTCCCGCTCGGAAACGCCGCTGTAGGGAACCGCATGCAGAATTTTGCCTTCGACGAACATCTTGACCGCGTTGCACGCCATCTCATAGTTCGAGTACCAGCGCGGTCCCACCGCGATGTCCAGTGCGCCCGCATAGATCACGTGATGCGCATTGTCCCAGCCGATCGCCTCACCAAGTTCGACGGTCGCCCGAGCACGGTAGCCTTTGTGACCAGTGGTGTAAGAACGGTTGTGAAGCATGCGATCCTGGACATCGATCATTCCGGCGAATACCAGCTCAGCTAACACCTCTCGGCGGTTGGGCTTGTCCTCCATCAAGCCCAGGAATATGCGGTAGGCATCGAGCACCTGGCCGCGATGGACGAGAGTCAGCCAGTTGCCCAGCCGTTCCCTTAAGGGAGCCTCCTCACGGATCGGTTCCTGGTCTGGCCAGTAAACAACTGGCGCAGGCGGATTAGCGCTCGTCCCCTTAAGTCCCCGTGTATAATGGCCAGGGGCCCTGTTCAGCTTCTGATTCCAGATATCGAGCCCGCTCGGAATGTACCAGATGGACTGTGCCATCGGCAGCATCAACAGATGACTCGGCACCATCTTCGCCAAATCCAGCGACGCGCGAACGCTCAGCAGGCAGTGGTCGTTGTTCACGAAATTGGGATAACCGTCGTCGATTCGCTCGTGATAAGGCACGTGTGTATAGGGAGCGTGGATCCGTACCGCTTCGGAAGCGATTTCAGTCAGCGGCCGGCCTGCACGCACCAGATCGTAATAGGCTTCGCTGGCTCCGACCTGATCGCGCTCCATGATCCGCTCTTCCAGCTTGGCGTATAGCCGCGCCGGCTCTGCGCTGTGCTTCCCCGTCAGTCCAGTGCTCATGAACGTCGATCCCGTGCTTGCCATAATGTCCTCGTTTGCTATGCGGCAGCCCCCAACCTCGATGAACTATGAGTTTGCAAGAAC
>CAZDYZ010001025.1:0-2528 GCA_964509525.1 uncultured Acidobacteriaceae bacterium | reverse complement strand
AGAAACTGGCAGCCCCCTCGTTAGCTTCTGTAACGGGATTGATCCAGGAGACCGAGTGTAGTGATGGCAAGGATATTGCAGGAACGTTGTCGGAGGCGGAAGGTGTCACGCATCCGACTTAAGAATTTGCTGGGGCTGATGTTGGTGCTGGCTCTGGTGCCGATTGCGGTAGCCCAGAACACTGTTCAGCGATCGGAAACTATCGACAAGATGGGCGGCAGGGGCGTTTCGCTGGCGGCTGACAAGGAAGGGAACCTGCACGTCAGCTATACAACCGATGATGGCAAGGTAAAGTATGCCTTCCGTCCGGCGGGAATGACGCGGTGGTTTGTGCTGGCGATTGCCACCACCAGTGTCGTTACCGCGCAGGACAGCGACGGCGTTTTCACACGTATCGCCGTCGATAGCAATGGGAACCCACACATTTGCTATACCAGTCCGGGCGTACACTACGCGAGTTACTCGCGGGGAAGATGGCAGATACAGCAGCTCATGAACTCGGTCGGGGTAAGTGGATATGCCTGCGGAGTTGCCCTTGCGCCCGATGGCACACCTCACCTGAGCTGGTACCAGGAGAAGGACGCTGCTACCGGACAATTCGATCTCCATCTAAAGTATGCCGTGCTGAGCCACGACGCATGGCGGTTGAAGACGATAGATTACGACACCGCTACCGGGAAGTGGAATCAATTAGTTGTCGATAACAAGGGTTTGCCTCACATTGCCTATAGCGCCTTTATCAGCGGCCAGGCAAAATACGCATCGTGGAACGGCAAGGAGTGGGTTGTCGAAGCAGTAGACGCTCCGGTTCACAAGACGGAAGGCTTGGGGATGGGAGACTCGGTCGCCCTGGATTCGAAAGGCCAAGCCCGAATCTCCTATTTTGACGAGCACTCCCTGAAATATGCCCAGAAAAGTGACGACAAGTGGCTGCTAGAGAAAGTGGACGCGATCGCTTCCCGCGGTCTGGCGTTCGAAGATTATCGGAGCTCGATTGCGCTGGACCGTAACGGCCTACCTTACATCTGTTACGAAAACGCTGGATCCCTGATGCTGGCATATTTTGACGGCAAGAAGTGGAACAAGCAGGTTATAGCGTCGTCGGGTGACGAACCATATCTCTTCAGCTCGATTGCCATTGGACCGGACGACGCTATCCATGTTGCCTACCGGGATCCTGCTGTCGGATCCCTGGTGTTGTTTACCTTACCGCATCCTGCTTCGTGCAAGGCAGCGGATGCTACCGCGAAAGGGAGCGTCCCGGGAAAGCACGACACCTCCGAAGCCGGAAGTCCGGGAGGAAGTGGAAGTAGCACCCTGGAGCGCGCGCAGAAGCTGGAAGGCTGGACGAACCCACAGTAGCAAGTATTGGTCAGGTGAGGACCGGCGATGTGGCTGGCAGGGGAGAGATTGCTCATTAGAGCCATGCGGCTGCTCACGGTTCATGAAGAGCCGATGGAGTCCGATCTGATCTTTGTGTTGGCCGGTTGCCCGAGTCGCAAGGACTACGGACTGAAGTTGTTCTATGAACGTTGGGCTCCGCTTTTGCTGCTCAGTACAGCTCGTTTCGACATCCGCAAGTTTGCCAGGCTGGAATTGCCGTTTTGTATCAACCTAACGCAGCTCTCCCAAGGGGTGCCACCCCAGGAGCGCTATTTTTTCGTCGCGGTGGATAGGAGAGCCTGGACAATAGAACAGATTCGAAAGCGCTTCTGGGGAACGTTGTCTGAGATAGTCGCCCTCGCTCACTGGATGGAAAGGCACCGGGAGGTCTCGTCGGTGCTCATCGTCAGCAGTGGCTTTCACTTGGCGCGTGTGCGTATGTGCTGCGAAGCGATGCTGCCGCAGTCGGTGAGCCGAAGATACGTCCCCGTGCCTGAGGATGAGCCTGCTGAATTCTTGCGGAATGACAACCGATTGCGAAAGTTTGTCGTAGCGGAGCTTTTCAAGATACCACTGTATGCACTCCTGCTTTGGTGTCGTAGGAGGAAGCCTGCGTACAACTAGTTCACGGTCTAGGACTGGTGCCCAAGAAGGCGTGGCACCAGTTCTGTAGCAAGGAACTCGATGGCCATGTGGAGTGAACCCATTCGCCTGCATAGCCGCATCGCTAGCAAAGTTCACCTGGCACCAGTCCTGCCATTGCTGGCGACACTAATTTGCGCAACCATTGCAATTGGAATTTGGCCCGTCTCAAACTGCCTGCTTCTTGCAAGTGACATCTCGAGGGTTGACCCGCCAGCTGCGCGCCGTCCCGGTAATTCGGTCAAGATATACAACAGGGCTCGAGAACCGCAGAGTGATTACCCGGTGTCGGTGCCGCGGATATTTCAGGAGGGAGAGATTGCGCAGTATGCGCAGGCGGTGGTGGGGGGCAAGGGGGTGTTGACGCAGTGCGATGTGAAGAATCGCTGGCCGGACGGATCGCTGCGCTTTGCCGTGGTGAGCTTCGTGATTCCCAGCCTGAGGGGCAGCGGCTCGGTGGAGGTGAGCTTCCAGGATCAGGCGAGCGGGAACAACGACAGTGG
>CAZDYZ010001024.1:0-3409 GCA_964509525.1 uncultured Acidobacteriaceae bacterium | reverse complement strand
TGCCGGAGTCAACGCGGCAAATTTTCCGCTGCTCCCACCTGTGTACTGGAAGTAATTGTTCATACGCAATCCGATGGGTGGAACTCCGGGTATTGTGCCCGGCCAAATGGCCTTGGGCCACAGCTGCGCGCTGTCTGGAGCTCCCAGCATGACCGGCGGAATCTTGATCTTCGCTTCGTCATCTTTTGGAAACTTGAAGCCTGCATCCTTAAAAGCCTTGCCGAAGTCGTTGAGCTTGGGAAAGTCAATGTGGCATGTGCTACAGCTGGTGCCGTACAAGCGCGCGAAAGCAGGAATGGCTTGGCTTCTGGTGGAAAACCACACCGGAAGCACACCTAAAATAATGAAAAGCGCTAGCTTGAGCGGGTGCCGTGACATTGCCGTTCTCCCCTCTTATTCCTTTTGGCTAAGCCTCCAACCTCGTTTGACAACCCTTCTGGCCGCCGCCACTCCCCACACTGAAATGGTGTGTCAGGAAGCTTGCTTCATCTCATCTGAAAGCTTAAAGGCGCCGCTATCCCTCCAGGCTTTGGCTATATTCACAACCCGCCTTCGGTTTCTGGCGGACAACCTCCGGAACTCCCAAAACGTAAAGCCGACACCGCCAGTCAGCAGAATTGCCACGAACAATGCCAGGCCAACGAATAAAGCGAGGTACGATATTTCAGACCTGCTGCTGGGTTGAGCGAACTCATCCGGCGTATTGTTCGGTCTGGTATCTGTGCCAGAAAGCTTTTCTGTTGGATTAGGCTGTGCCGGAACCTGGAGTGGTTTCACTGTCGTAGCGACAGTATCCAGGACCGACAATTCCGATGGGGGATAAAGCGTGAGGTACAGGTATGCATCTGCAGCTTCCCCCGGACTCAAGTAATAAAAGACCGGCATCCTGCCCCGCGAGAATAGTAAGGGAGCACCCACGAAGACCGGTGCGCCTTGAGTAACTTTCTGTACCAATCCCGATTCGTCTTTCCGCGTGGGCAAAGTTTCAAGCGGCGGAATTGCTCCAGCCAAGACTTGCTCTGGGCTCGGGTTTGGGCCGGCCGCCTCGTGACAGATATGACAGGTCGACTTCACAATCATCTCGCCGACACGAACCGGCGATTCGTTCACAGGGGTTTGTTCGCTCTCCGCCCCTGGAATTCCGGCAAGCTGCCTCAAGTAAGCGAGGATCGACCTGATCTCCGCTTCGTGCAGTTGCGGGAATGGTGGCATGCGCTTACCCCCGTTGTGGAGGCGTTCTACCAAGGCGACCTGAGCCTGTTGTGCGAGCTGCATTACCTGCGCTCGGCTCATCTCTATTCCCATCTTCTTCATGCGCTCTAAAACGAGTGGAACAGAGGTCGCCCTTACCGGATCGATGACGGAGTTGATCTCCGGCGGTGCGCCCAAGCCGGCTTCTCCGTGGCACCCCCTGCAATTCAGACGATAAAGATCGGCACCCTGGAGAGTTCGAGACTGCTGTGCGCAACCGGCCAAGCCCTGGGATTGTCCTGCTGGTAGCTCTGCTCCTGAAGAAGGAGGAGGACCTAAATGCCCTGTTCTGCCCATACTTGTATCGGCAAACGGTCGGTTCAGATGACTTAGCCAGCTTTCGCCTACGACCGGTGTTACTGCGGAGTTCGCGTTTGAACGTATCGGGGGGGCCTGAGCCACTTGAGGTTGGGAAGCAGCCCAAGTGGTTCGTACGGCTATAAGCATCCCTGCTATAGCTAGCCACTCCGCTATCCCCCGGTGCTTGTTCATCATGCGCTCGTACATGAGGCAGGTTTTCTACCTAGGAGCGAGATTACGATTTAGCAGTTTTACGGTTGTCATCGGTAGGTAATAACAATGTCAAAAATCCATCGAGCAGTAGAGAAAATCGAAAACTAGGTTTGTTGACAAGAACAATCATTCGTGTCGTTCAATCATTCGATTAGACTATTCGACCCTTCCTAACGAAAGATGCCCCCGCACGAAAGCGCGCCGGGATGCGTCGGCACTAACGCCATGACCGATGCCCCCATGGGTTGAGGGCGTGCCATCTTTAGTGCATTGGGAACTGCCTGGCTCTCGATTGGTCTAAAGATTCTGCTTGCGCTCGTGCATGGCTGGAGTAGTGAGTAACAGCAGGCTGCTATTGGACTCAGGCCCGACTGAGGTTCAGTTCGCCAAATTACTGAGCCTGTCGCATTCGATTAACAATTGTCTTAGGCGAGCTTGATTCCCTCCGTTGACTAGATCACCGACCAGCGAGATGGCTTCCTTAATACCATCCGAAGTTCAACCGGTGTGTGCGCGCGACAGTAAGATGTCTGTATCGTTCAGGTTGCACTTCGATGTTCTCTATTGTGATTTCAGGTTTGTGCACGACGCTGCAACCAACACTGGGGCCGCTCGCCGCGGCTTATGTGTTGTTCTTGGCCATTCTGGGACCTGTTCTGGCGCGCCTCGCCAAGTGAACGCAATGCTCCGAGATGAAATTCCGCACGCGCGTGGGCCTTCTGTTTTGGTGACTCATGCACCAAATCACTAAGTTGATGGCCACGGAACAACTCGCTGCGGTTGCCGCCTTAGACTGCCTCGTCTTGTTGGCATTCAGATCGGGTAATCTGTGGCAAAATCGGCTGACTCCTCATCATCGACCTGGTGGCACCTTGGCAATAACTTTGGCGTCGAGCAACAAGCCAGCTGCCGAAGGTCGTTGCCCCGAATCGCAGGGAATCAGGACACGTGTTGGAGAGGGAGGCCTTGCTGGCTACAGGAAGATCGGCAAAGTGGGGCTTGAAAATTTCTTGTGAGCGTCACTCATGGTTTTGAGGCGCGTTCCCCTTCAGACGGTAGACCATCCCCGTTTTGGTTGTGCCCAGCAAGATCCAGTCCTGCACGTCCTGCTGCAGCGAAACGTAGAACTGCTCATTCAGCTTTTTTACCTTTTCATGGACGTTTTCCCTACGGTCAAACTTCGCTTGGTAGGCGAACTCTCCCACCAACGGCATGTGCTCACCGCGGGTGCGCCACAAAGCAACGTTGCACTTGGCAACAATTCCTTTGCCAAAATCCAATTCTCCGAGTTCCAAGAGCACCTCCTCGACAATCCCTTCGTTCACCAGGCTGACTTTCTCGTCGTCGGATCGCTTCAGGGCGGCGAGCGCGGGGAACACGCGGGCAAGTGTTCCCATGGAATTCTTGTCCGCGTCGTGCATCTGGCTAAGGCCGAAGACGCAGTTGTGCGAATACAGAACCCGGAATCCGCCGATTTCATCTCGCAGGGGTAAGACCTCCGCCTTGAACTTGATGTGATACACACCCGCGATATTCGGCCGCACATCCAATACTGCTGCTTTCTGCTCGTCGGGATGACGGAACTTAAAGACCATTTCCGGATCGCCCACGGGAAAGCCATCGACGTAGCCGATGCGGCGCCGCA
>CAZDYZ010001023.1:0-2778 GCA_964509525.1 uncultured Acidobacteriaceae bacterium | reverse complement strand
ACGAAAGTATTCCCGGGTCGCCACTTCCCACGAGTTTCCCTATGCGAAAGCCCAGTAGAATACCTTGCTTCACCCAGGCGTTGGTTTGCCAGCGCCCATCGCGTTTTTCAGCGGCGCGAATCACTCCTGCGGTTAGAGCATCCCGGAACCGCGCGAAGGCCTCCCCGGCGTCGGGTAGCGATTCCACATCTGGTCCCATTGAGTACAAGTGTTCGATCTGACACTGGAGTTCCTGCATCGCGGGCAGTATAACCGTTAGCTGCGACCGGCTCCAGCACATCCCGGCACTGGGCGGGCAGAGCTGGGAACAGACATCGGTGTCGGTAGACGATCTGTTGGCACAGTCGCTGGTACTGGTAGCGGGTACAGGCGAACAATGCATGGCCGCAGGCTGCTGGGTACTGAGCGGCACTCAAAGCCCATTCGCGTCTTGATCCCTGTGTATACGTTGCTCAGTGTGTCGCGGGCTGGGACTGTAGCAGGCCTATGTCGGCGACCACCTTCTCCAGCTTGGCCCGGCTTTCTTTCTTTATCGGAACCAACGGCAGTCGATAGACCTCCTCGATGAGCCCCATCATTGCCAACACGGCCTTCGCGGGGCCCGGGTTCGACTCGATAAAGTTCGCCTGCATGAGCGGTAGATATTTGCGAAAGACAACCCTCGCAGTATCCCACTTGCCGCACAAGGCGGCCTGCGTCATGCGTACCATCTCTGCAGGAATTTCGTTCGATACCACAGAGATGACGCCTACACCGCCCATTGCGATAATGGCCAGCGTGACGGCGTCATCGCCTGATAAAACCAGGAAGTCCTCAGGCACGCTGGCACACACTTCGGCAATCTGCGAAATGTTTCCACTGGCTTCCTTCACACCAGCGATGTTGGGATTTTCGGTCAGACGCAAAAGCGTTGGGGTCTCGATGTTTGTGCCGGTCCGGCTGGCGATGTTGTACAGCACCAGAGGCTTCGACGATGCGTCAGCGATGGCGTAGAAGTGCTGATAAAGTCCGTCCTGTGTGGGCTTGTTGTAATACGGGGTGGCCGTCAAGACATAGTCCACTCCCGATCGTGATGAGATTTCCTTCGCCTTTGCCACCGCTTCCCGGGTATTGTTCGAAGTGGCGCCAGCCACGATGGGGACACGCCCCGCAACAGTCTCGACGGTCAAGTCAACAACGCGCAACCACTCATCGTGCGAAAGAGTCGGAGTTTCACCGGTAGTGCCGCACGGAACCAGGAAGTCGATGCCCGACTCGACCTGCCAGCGAACGAGGTCGCGCAATGCCGGCTCGTCCATGCTTCCATCTTGTTTGAAGGGAGTAACAAGAGCAGTACCGCATCCACGCAATTTCATAACCAGAGAATAGTCCTTCCGAGACGAGAATTGTAATGCGAAGTTCGTGGTACGGGTGCGGTTTCAACGCCTACGCCTGACCCTGTCCGGCAAAGCCTGCCGTGACTATGGTAACTCTCATTTTCTTTGTCGTCCCCCTAAGCCTCGCGCTGACCCTCGCCCTACCCAATCCCGAATGTTCAAAGCTGGCCAAAAATGTCTCTGAAGTCGTAGTAACCTTTCTTGCCGACAATCCACTCGGCTGCAAGGACTGCGCCCTCAGCAAAGGTGCGGCGCGATTTGGCCTCGTGTGTAAGCACGATGCGGTCGCCCGCAGAGACAAGTTCCAACATGTGCGTTCCCGTCACGTCGCCTTCTCGTTCAGACGTAATGTTGACGCGAACCCCCGACGCTCCCTCCAGTAGCTGCTGCAGGGCAGCAGCCGTGCCGGAGGGGGCATCCTTCTTGTGAATATGATGGCGCTCTGTGACATGGCCGCTGTAGCCATGCGCCAGTGCGGGGGCGGCGGCTTGGGCAATTTGGAAGAACAGGTTGACTCCGTAGGAAAAATTTGCGCCAAAGACGAAGCCCGTTCCGGAGTTCTCAACGGCCTTGCGAACCCGGTCCATTTCGGCATGCCAGCCTGTAGTTCCGACAATCATCGCCTTTCTCGCCCGCAGGCAGGACTCGATGTTCGCGGTTACCGCTTGTGGAGTAGTAAAGTCGATGACCACGTCGAAGGCACGCAAACGCTGGACCGTGAGCCAGGCGGCGTCGGGGTTGTCTGCGGCCCCAATGTTATGCACGCGGTGGCCGTGCTCGCATGCCACGTCGGCGACCAGAGAACCAGTCTTGCCGCGACCCAGCACGAGAAAATTGAGAGGGCGGAAACTCAATCGAACACCTCAGGATCGGCCTCCGTGAAGAACTTGGCATGCAGTCGACGCACAGCTTCGGGCACATCGACTTCATCAATCACGAACGTCAGATTAATCTCCGATGCTCCTTGGGAAATCATACGCACGTTAATGTTGCGAATTGCGTCGAAGACTTGCGCCGCAACCCCGGGCGTCTCACGGATGTTTTCACCGACGAGACAGACGATAGCCTTTCGCCCCGAATACTTCACGAAGGCGAGCTGCTCCAGATCAGCGGCGATCTGCGGAATGGCCTCATTCGAATCGACGGTCAGGGAGATGCTAACTTCCGAGGTGGAGACAACATCTACTGCGCAACGATGGCGCGCGAATATGTCGAATACCTTGGCGAGGAAGCCGTACGCCATGAGCATGCGCGCAGCAACGATTTCGATGATCGTGATCCTGTTCTTGGCGGCGATCGCCTTAAACAGTGAGCGCGAGCGTGGCGCACACGACAGGATGCGCGTTCCCTCATTCGACGGGTTGTGCGAATTCAACACCAGAACGGGAATATTCTTCTCCAC
>CAZDYZ010001022.1:0-4201 GCA_964509525.1 uncultured Acidobacteriaceae bacterium | reverse complement strand
CAACCGCCACCAGTATGGAAGTGCACAGCCATCCCCAGTCTTCCCGCCTCGCGCGCAATATAGCGGAAAAGATAGTCTTGTAGCGTCTTATAGTCCGCATTGCTGGGAACGCCTCCCTTCACATAGCGCGCATAGACACGGGCGGCATCCGCCTCTTTCGCGGGAGCGAAATCCAGCGCCCGTAGGTAGGCGGCCTCGAACTTGATGGCTACGGCCCCAGTCGCTCTCTGCAACTCCAGCAATGGCGTGACGACCTTAGCTGTATATTCCCCGAGCGTCGGTGGCACACTGCTCAGGTTGAGCTGGTTTAGATATCGCGCGAACACCAACTCCTCCCTGCCGTAAAAGATCTTGCGATCAGGCGATTGTGTCGCGAGCGAGGAATTGTTGAGCGGAAACAGCAGCGTGTCGTCGAACGGCACCCAGAGGAAGCGCGGCGCCTTCAACCCACGGCCCATCGCAACGCGGTTCGCCAATTCGCTCTCAATTCCGAGCTGGTCCAGCACCCAATTGGGATAGTTCTCGCCCTCTCGCTGCTTCACCTGTTCTTTCGCAGCCACCAACTCCTTCACATGCTCAGGACTGGCATCGCTGTACTTGTAGCCGAACATCGTCTGCCATGCCTTGATGTACACGGGATTGTCCTCGCGGAATATCAGTCCTGCCGCGGTGGGTTCCAGGGGATCGCACGGCAGCGCATCAAAGTCTTCGTCCGGTTGACCTTCGTTATCTAGGGCCGGCGGGTGCGCATGGTTGTCGATAGCCGAAATGTGGTTGATCTCGTCCAGCAGGGCTGCGTCAGGCCTGAGTTGGTGATTGTCTTGTCCGAACAGCGAAATAGTAAGTGACAGAACATAGGTAAGCAGCGCTTTTTTTCTCATGTGTCACCCTTGCATAGTTCTACCGCGGTTCCATTGAAAGGTAAGCTCACGACCGTAAATCCCACGAAATTCTCGCGAACACTGAGCACAAGAGTTTTCCAGCGAGTGTGTGGAGCTGGCTCTCTGAGGAGAAATGTCTCGACGTAATCACCGAGAAACGGGTACTTCCCTTCGCCTTCCAAGATTTTCCGATTGTAGCGGGAATCTCGAGTCGCGCCCGCACCCCTTTAGCCCCCAACCCCGTCTCGCCTGCTTCCGAACCCAAATCCCGGCCCGGTGAATCCAAAGACTTTACTGCATCATGGATAGCGCTGCACCTAAACCTGCTGGCAAAACGGAGATCTTCAAGGCTCTGCCGGAGATCTGGCAGCTGATTCGCCCCCGCCGGGCGCTGATGATGCTCGGTTTTGGCCTGATGATCATCAACCGCGTCTCGGGACTGATCCTTCCGTACTCGACCAAATACCTGATCGACGATGTCATCGGAAGGCGGCATTTCCGTATGCTTTACCCGCTGGTTGGAATTGTGTTGCTGGCTACGTTGGTGCAGGGACTGACATCGTTCGCCCTTACGCAAACCCTGTCCAAGGCAGCGCAGAGACTTATTGCAGAACTGCGTCGCCGGGTGCAAGAGCACGTTGGTCGGTTGTCCGTGTCCTACTACGATGCCAACAAGACCGGCGTCCTGGTTTCGCGCATCATGAGCGATGTCGAAGGTGTACGCAATCTCATCGGTACGGGACTGGTGGACTTTGTCGGAGGTCTGCTCACCGCCCTGATTGCCTTTGCGGTCTTGATACGCATCAGCTCAGTCATGACCGCAATCGCCTTTGGCTTCCTGCTCGTTTTTGGAATCGGATTGCGCAAGGCCTTCAGGACCATCCGCCCCATCTTTCGCGAGCGCGCAAAGATCAACGCCGAGGTTACCGGCCGCCTGACCGAGTCACTAGGTGGCGTGCGCGTGGTGAAGGGTTACCACGCCGAACAGCGCGAGCATCAAGTGTTCAGTTTGGGGGTTGAGCGGCTGCTACAGAACGTTTTCCGCACTCTGACCGCCACTTCAGTCATGAGTCTCTCGTCGGCCACGCTGATGGGCATCATTGGCGCGATCGTCATGTTTATGGGAACACGTCAAATTCTAGCCGGCAAGCTTACGCTTGGTGGACTCTTCACCTACACCATGTTCCTCGGCTATCTCGCCGCTCCTCTGTTTCAGGTTGTTGGTATCGGAACTCAGATCACCGAAGCAATCGCCGGTCTGGAACGAACACGTGAGGTTCTCAAAGAAACTCCAGAAGACGAAGACCCGTATAGGACTGTCGCCCTTCCAGAAATCAAAGGTGACGTGGCCTTCCAGAGCGTGACCTTTGCTTACGAGGAAGAGAAAACTGTTCTGCACGACATCTCCTTCGATGCCCCCTCCGGCACTGTGACCGCGCTGGTTGGCTCCTCCGGTTCAGGTAAGTCCACCATCATCGGGCTGCTTGCTGCTTTTCATAAACCCAACCAGGGCAAAATCCTGATTGATTCCGTCGATCTCTCCACTGTACGACTTGAGTCCTACCGGACGCAGTTGGGCGTCGTGCTGCAGGACTCGTTCCTCTTCGACGGAACGATTCGCGAGAATGTGGCTTTCTCCAAGCCCTGTGCAACGGGGGACGAAATCCTTCGGGCATGCACCATCGCCCGTGTAGACGAGTTCGCCGAGAAATACGAACGGAAGTACGAAACCGTAATCGGTGAACGCGGCGTCAAATTGTCTGGCGGTCAGCGTCAAAGGGTGTCGATTGCGCGTGCCATTCTGGCGAACCCGCGCATTCTCATCCTCGACGAAGCCACCTCGAGCCTCGACTCCGAGTCGGAGGAAATGATCCAGGAAGGACTTTCCTACCTCATGCAGGGCCGTACCACGTTCGTCATCGCTCACCGCCTGTCCACGATTCGCCGTGCCGACCAGATTCTGGTGGTCGAAGCTGGCCGGATCGTCGAACGCGGCACCCATCAGTCACTTTTCGACCTGGGTGGCCGCTACTATGAGCTTTACACCAAGCAGCACGGCATCGAGCAGAACCTTTTTCTGGCTCCGGGTGAAGGCGACATCGTAGAAGAAGCTGCCGAGACAGTGCCTAACTCGAACATCGCAGATCCGGATCCCAGCGCCCTACTGCGCTAGATCACTCTAGGGTCGCAGTACCTTGCAACATGGGGTGCTCTCATCAGTATTCCAACCTCTATAACTTCCGAGGAACCGTTAAATTGGCGCTAGCTTCCGCCGTATCTCATGCCATGTTCATTGTTCGCAAGCGGCGCTGCCTGCCTCGCACCTTGAGCGCGCCTCCACGACATAGTATTCTTCAAATTGCTCTGTTTGAACTCACTATCATCGCTTCGTTGGGTTGCAAAGGGAGGTAATTTGCCCGGTGGGTTGTTCAAACTCTTGATTTTGATTGCATGGATCCTAGTTTTGTTGGTTGGACTTGCCCACCCCGCCTGGGCACACGCAATCCTGATGGAGTCGAAGCCGGCGCTGCATTCTTCGGTCAAGGGCCCGGAGGTTACCATCTGGTTGCGCTTCAACGTTCGCATCGACGGCAGCCGCTCACGATTGCGACTGGTTGCCCCCGACGGTTCACAGCGGAATCTTCCTCTTGCTAAGCAATCGAGCCCCGACATCCTCGAGTCACAGGCGGGCAGCCTCAGGCCAGGCGCTTACAAATTGCAATGGCAGGTACTTGCCTCCGATGGTCACATGAGCCGAGGCGACGTGCCATTTACGGTGACATAGCCGTTTCACATGCAGGGACTCGTCGATCTCTTCGGATTTTTCTCGGTTGTCCTTCGCGCCGGCACGCTCGTCTTCCAGTCACTCGTTCTGGGAGGCACGTTCTTTGTTCTTTGGACCGCGCGACCGAGTCCTGGCTTGCCCACGGAGAGTATGGAGCGTGTGCATTCAACCTCGTGGAGATTCCTGCGGGCCAGCGCGATTGGACTTGCCGTCGTGCAAGTTCTCTACCTATTTGTAGATTCTTCGGTATTGATGACTGTCGCGGAGATTCCCTTCAGTGGTGTCCTTGGGGCGAGCTTCTTTGTCGCCGGCAGCATCATTTTCGGGGGTGCAACGCTCACTGCCGTCCTTGCCAATCGAAACTCGAGGTTCGCCAGGTATGCACTTCCGGTACTGACCGTGGTCATCCTGGGCGCCTCCGTTATGACGAACCACGCAGTGTCGCGCATGGAGAGCCGCCCCTATCTCGTCGCTCTCACAACCATTCATGAGGCGGCTACCGGCCTCTGGATTGGCGGGCTGCCGTTCCTGATGT
>CAZDYZ010001021.1:0-2031 GCA_964509525.1 uncultured Acidobacteriaceae bacterium | reverse complement strand
GCCTGCCCAAAGACGATCGATGAATGGGTCGGCTCCAGCCGCCTTCGCCGCGGAGATGATCTCCTCGCGTTCTTCCATTCTGTCTATCTCGCCGATGCCGATGTTCTCGGCGGCGGTCAGCCAATAGCGATTGAAGTCCTGGAAGATGACGGAGATAGCTCGTCTGAGGGCCAGCGGGTCACACTTGGTCACGTCGGTGTCGTCCCAGAGAATTCGTCCGGAGTCAGGCAGATACAAGCCGGCGAGGAGCTTTGCCAGCGTGGTCTTACCGGATCCGTTTGCTCCGACGAGAGCAACTACGTCTCCGGCCCCGATTTTCAGGGAAACCTGACGCAAGGCCGGTCGATCGGTACCGGGATATGTGAAGGACACGCCGTCCACGTGCAAGGTGCCGAACGTCTTCGGCGGTGCAACCTTCGGGCGGAGTGCCTCGACTTCCGGTTTGATCTGGAGAAACAGCTGGACATCATCGAGCAGCAGGGCAGACTGGTGGAGCGACGAGACGCTGACCATGATGCCGCGGAGACTCTGAGCCATGTAGATGATGGCGAGGACCGCAGTACCAGCTGTGGCCAGCGTCATCGACCCGTTCACGACAAAGAGTATGAGGACGACCAAGGCGGCTATGGCTGTCAGTGAGGCGGCCACATTGGCAATCAACGAGCGGCGTGTCTGCTCCGCTATGACCTTGCGCAGACCAACCATGCGCTGGTCGTACAATTGTTCGTAGCGTGCCCGTAGAAAAGGCTCACTGGCAAAAGCGCGTATCTCCTTGGCCATATCCTTGTTCGACATCGTGAAGGTGAGGTTCACTCGCTCACGGTCGATTGGAGTGATTTGTCGCATGAATTCGAAATAGCTCGCACTGTTTCGAGTCGATGCCAGCCACATGGGAACCAAGGCGAAGACACCGATCGCGACGAGAATCGGCTTGATCAGGAGTAGCGTCGCCAACACGGCCCAAGTTGCGAACACACCCGAAATTACTCCCAAAATCCCACTGACCATGGTGAAATTGCGATTGAGAGCGTTGAAGCGTGCCCTCTCGAGGCGGTCGAAGAACGCTGGCGATTCGTAGGCTTCGAGATCGACTGCGCAAGCGACGTCGAGGATGTCCTTCGAGGCTTCTCGGGACACCAATTCCGACAGTAACTGCGTCCGTTCAAACTGGATGACGTTTGCCGCCCCGGTGACGACGAAGACCAAACCGAGCACCGCCAAGTCCGGCAGCACTCTTCCCAGCGTGGGATGGTGTCCGGAGGTCTTGGTGATGTCCTCGAGCAGCCGCCGGGCGACCAGGAGCTGACCGGCCAGTCCCACTCCCTGTAACAGTTGCAGTGCGATGGTGATGGCGAAGTCCTTATGACTTGCTCGCCACACCAGCCCCAGTGCTCCCTTGACCAGCCGGGGCAGCTTGCGCATCGACCTTCGGTCGGGCGGCACATGGATACGGTCGTAGACCGAGAGCTCTCGGGTCACGGGTGCTGGAGACGTCCCGTTCTGGTTACCCGTAGGGACCCCGGCGCCATCCCGACGCGTGAACCAAGTCCATGTCCCCCGTTTGCGGTCGATGCCAGAAGAATGGACCCCCACCGTTTCTAGCAATTCATCGCGCCAGCGGCGGTTTCGATCGGCGGGGGATTCCCCGCCGGCATTCAGATCCTCCTCCTCCACCGGGACCATGGTAGTGCGAATTTCCTGATAATTGTGACGTGGGCATCCACTTCATGGCGAAGCCGGCACTAGGTCAGGATCCCCAGAATTGGTACGAAATTGGATTCCCCAGCATTGCAGTAGCCGCTTCCACGGTGGCATTAGACTTCCCAAAAGCAACTGGGTGCCTCTGCCGAGAAGCAAGGAGTCGCTTCCGTCGATTTGCACCGCATCCTTGACACGGATCGCGGCGAGGAGCTGAGTGAGCCGCAGAGTATTGGCCCATCCTCCGACGAACACGATGACACCTTCACATCCGTGTCCCGATCTGGCATACGAGTCGAGCGCGTCGTCCACATCCGCTTCGTGGAGGATCGG
>CAZDYZ010001020.1:0-4217 GCA_964509525.1 uncultured Acidobacteriaceae bacterium | reverse complement strand
GCCCGCTTCTCGACCGGAATCGACTCGCCGGTCACCATTGACTCGTCCAGCGAACTGAGTCCGTCCAGTACAACGCCATCAGTCGGAATCTTCTCGCCGGGACGCACGCGCAACTTATCGCCGACCTTCACCTGCTCGAGTGGGACATCGAATTCGCTGCCGTCGTCCCGCATGATCCGCGCCAGCCTGGGCGACAGGTCCAGTAGCGCGCGAATAGCGCTACTGGTGCGGCTGCGCGCGCGCAGTTCCAGCACTTGACCGAGCAACACGAGCCCGATGATGGCCGCCGCGGGCTCGTAGTACATATCGGGCGGCCCTTGCCTGTCGCGCGTCGAGGGCGGGAAGATTCCCGGGGCAATAGTCGCGACAGCGCTGTAAAGGTAGGCCACACCGACGCCCATTGCGATCAGCGTAAACATGTTTGGACTGCGGAACTTCACCGACGCCCAGCCACGGGCGAAGAACGGCCAGCCGCACCACAGCACAATGGGTGTCGTCAAGGCAAACTCAATCCAGGGCGCTAAGCGTGCCGTCACTGTATGCGCCAGCGGGCCCATGCCCACCATGGCGTATGCGACCAGGGGAATGCCGAGCAGCAAACTCGTCCAGAAACGGCGCGTCATATGGCGCAATTCAGCATTCTCTTCCTGTGCTGCCGTTATTGTTTTCGGTTCCAGAGCCATCCCGCAAATCGGACACGAGCCAGGTTCATCGCGAACGATCTCCGGATGCATCGGACACGTCCACAAGGTCTTGGCGACGACGATGGGAAGCTCCGCTTCCAGTGCCATTCCGCACTTCGGGCAACTGCCGGGGTTGGCCTGCCGTACCGCGGGATCCATCGGGCAAACGTATGCAGTTGCCCCTGTTGGCAGTATGTGGGCACTCGTTATGGCTGCAGTCTTCTCCGAGATGCTTCCGCCGAGCTGAATCGGCCTCGCACCGGGTTGAACAGCAGGGCCCATCCTTTCGGCCTTGTGCGACAGACATTTCTCCGGATTGGCCCTAAATTTCTCCGCACAACTGCGCGAGCAGAAGTGATAAAGCTTTGCTTCATACTCCACCGAGGCGGCGGCGTTAGCGGGATCAACGTCCATGCCGCAAACAGGGTCTTTGGGCTTCCTGTGAGGGGCGAGTTCTGGGGTGGCTGCCCCTTCAGGGATCCCGGTGCTCGACGGCCGATACTTTGCAGGAGACGATAGGAATTTGTGCATGCATCCGGGGGAGCAGAAATAGTAATTCTGGCCTTCATATTCCGCCTTACCACGAGGTTGCGACCGATCTACCACCATGCCGCAGACCGGATCCTGCACAGAAACATCGACAATCCGATTTTCCTGACTTCCCTGGGCTTCGCTCATTCCCTGCCTTCCCTAACCATGTTGGCGCTATTCACAATTCCCACGATGCTCTATATTGAAGGTGCAATTTCACGCGGACGTGAAGCGGAACCTTCTGCCAAGATTGATTTGGCGAGCGCCGCGTGTCCCTATCATTGCACGTTTGCGCGAAGGTGGTTTGATGACTGCAATCGAAGTTTTGTTTCGTTACGGGACACCGCCCGGGGAAAGTGAAATGGGCGCGCTGGGGCAAATGAGCGACGTCTACGGCATCCGACGGGTGGTATTTAACGATCAGGACAGGACTATTCGAGTGGAGTACGACGCGACCCGCCTGCACGAATCGACAGTGGAAAAGCTGCTGCGCAGTGCCGGCTTCGACGTCCGGGAAAGGCTGACAACCGCGTAGCCATCGGGTATACGGATCAGGATCTAACACAAAGGGCGAAGGCCACTTGGGCTCTTCGCCTGTACTTTTGAGTTCTGGCCGCCGGTTGAAGGATCTTTAAGGCCCCAAGCGGCCGTGCAGTCATCGGGGAGGAGGCAATACAAAGCAATAAAAAACTGAGGGCCACTCTGAAAGGGGAACTCTGGCCGAAATTCCCTTGGGAGTGACCCCGATTGCGCCACTTCGTCTGTATTGGGTAATAGCACTCGCAGTGCCAAAGCTGCGGCCTAGGAAACAAAAGAGTTAACTGATTGGAAAAGTCCGAATGTCCGTAGAACTTTCCAGTAACGGGGAAAATTTTACTGGAAAAGTTTACTAGTGCCACCAAAGTGGGGCAGTGCCTGCAGATATCAGCAGTACGCCGTCGAGAACGCCAAACGTAGCAAGAAAGAAATTTGTCGGCAGCGGGTCACAAGGGGGAAGGTTGCGATGGTGAGGCTTGCGAACCTCTATAGTGCGGGGAGTTTGGTGGAGAAACGTTTCCCGCAATTCGAGCTTAGCTTTCGAGCTTACCGGTGGACTCTCTGCATAGGCCCTGATAGTTGCGCTACTTACATATCGGCCCGTAGCGCCTTAGAGTTGCTAAGGGGTTCAGACGAGCGGGACTCGAACAACAACCGCCTGCCCTAGATATCGTCGCTAGGCGACAGGTTCTTCATCCAAGCCGTGCACAGAGCAGTCGGAGTAACCGACCGAAAGTGGATTGACCTCCCCGGACGCGGCCCGCTGGCGCAGGTGTGGCCTGTAACTCAGGCCACTTGTAGTCGCCCATGCAACCTCAACGATTCTTAAGGATGATCTTTCTCATCACTTATTGGCCTTTGGTGGTGGGGTACCCTTTGTAAACCCAGTCGGTCCCGAAGTTGTCAGCGATGTACAGCACTTTCACGTTGGTGAAGCCGGCTTTGTGTAACTCATCATACGCGGGACGCACGTTGGGGCAGTGGCGCCAAGGGCAACACCCACAGTAGAGAACAATGAATGTATTGCGTGACAGTGGTTTGACCCGTCCGCGCAAGGATTCAATTCCCTGCAAATCCGAGCCAGCCCCGATGTACTCGGAGCCGGGAATGTGAGCTTGCATATATAGAAGATGAGGCCCAACGTTAAGGATCAATGGCTTCTCGGCCTTAGACGACTGGAGTAAGGTGACCAGATCCTCGGGAGTGATCAAATGTGCCGATTCGGGTGCAGGCTGACTTTGCCCTAATGGGGCTTGGGCTGACGTGCTAGCTGTGTCTGCAATTGCTTGACCGTTGGATACAACTATTTCGGCCGGGATTGCCAGGACAGCAACCAAGAAGCAGTAAAAGACCAATATCCTCATAGGAATGACTCCTGTGCGCCAAGGGTCACTGGGATCGGACTGAAAAACCAAAAGCATAAACCATGACAAACACTCACAGGCAAATCGCAGCTTAGGGTGGTACTAGGGAGGTCAACGACCGAATGGCTCTCCGAGTACTTGGCTCACCATGACCAACCGTTCCCGTTTGCATCCAGTGAGTAGAGGTTAAGAACGTGCGGCTGTCAAGGTTGAATTGCTTCGCAAGCTTCATTCTGGCAGCAATCTTGTCCGCGCCGGCATGGGGCCCAGCTCCAGCGCTGATGCCGACAGGTCGCGGGCAACGACAAGCCTGTTGGGTTGAATAAAATCGTCCTACGAAGACAGCGACCTGTATCGGTTCAGCAGTTTGCGGTCATGGTACCTTGCCGAGGCCAATGTTGATGCCGCCGGCCTTTACATTGGTAGCGGCCCAGGCTGTTATGGTGCGGGCTGGTACTGGGACCCGTTCTTCTGGGCTTACACCTGGATTCCAGGCGACGGTATGTTCCAGAGTCCGCTCGGTTGGGGGTTCTACTCGCGGCGATTTGTCCCTTATGCTCCTTTTTGCTACGAGCGTTATTGGCCCGCAGGATGCGCTAGGCCCTATTTATGTCGGTCGTGCTTCCCCGGGTGGCAGCTCTCCGGCTCCCCATGGCGAGGACGGGTCCCATGCCTCGACGGCTGCACCACCCACCTTCGGTGTAATGGGAGGCGGGTTTCGCCACTAGCGCTGAAGTCCAACGAGCCAAGACTGGGCTTCGAGGTCCTAATAAAATGCCGAAGAGTATTGGATCACCCTCAGCGAAATCAAGCTGGCGCTCAGAAAACAGGGAGAATCCTTTGGCAGGAAGGGAGCATGCTTGGCGATAGGGTGGTCTAACCCAGCCACAGGTTTACTTGCCGAGTATCCCGCTTTTTAGATCCGCATTGGGCGGCTTAGGACCAAGCCACACTGAGAAGAGCACTGGGGCAAAAGCCGAACCAGAAATGGTCAGCCTGTCTTTGCCATTGATGGCGAAGGTCGTGCCCGTGCCCGGGACATAGGTGAAGACCATTTCATCGCCCTCCTTGACGGGCTCGAGCGCGCCCAGCAAGCGGTCGA
>CAZDYZ010001019.1:0-1559 GCA_964509525.1 uncultured Acidobacteriaceae bacterium | reverse complement strand
GCATTGCCGCATCCAATAGGAATAATCCCATCGATTACGGCACCAAGGCAGTCTATCTGACGACGTGGTCCGCGCCCGTGTTTGTCATCGCGTTCATCGTTCAGCTCATTTTCGCATTTTGGCTGCAACTGTTGCCTTCCTCAGGGGTCGTCGATCCCACGCTCCCACCACCAGCCGCCACGACTGGGGTCCCGGTGATTGATTCTCTCCTCGCCGGAAACTGGGCGTACTTCTGGAGTCTCACCCAGCATTTAGTGCTCCCGGCTCTGACCCTTGCCGTTGTAAGCTTCGGCCTGGTTACACGAATCTCGCGGGCAAGCATGATCGATGCTCTGGACAAGGACTACGTCAAGCTGGCTTACATGAAGGGTTTGAGCAAGAGAAAGGTCGTATGGGGTACAGCCTTCAGGAATTCCCTGATACCCATAATCACTCTCGTTGCGCTAATCTTCGCATTCTCAGCTGGGGGCGCTGTAATAATTGAAGACGTGTTCTTCTATCACGGAGCAGGATGGTTTACCGTTAACGCCATTTACAACTTCGACTACCCTGCCATTCTCGCATTTACGGTGATCATAGGATTTTCAGTTGTCATCGCCAACTTGGTGGCCGACTTGCTTTACGCGGCTGCTGACCCTCGGGTGAGGCTGACCTAGATGGACCTGGGCGATATCTTACATTACAAGTGGCGGAAGCCCATCGTCGCTGTTTCCGCTTCCGGATCGGGTTCTTCGGCCAAGATTGAGGAGAGCGGCGCGAAAGTGGGGGGGCTTCGTTTCTACCTCAGTTACATGGCGAGAGACAGGGCTGCCTTGGCAGGTCTTGTTATAATTGTGGCTTTCCTTGGTTGGGCGTTCATCGAACTGGTTGCTCAGCAGATCGCCAACCTGACAAATCATCCGGAGTACGCCTACGCCCTCCTTCCATCCAACCCGACTGCTCTTGATTTCAGCGAGAAGCTCCTTCCTCCCAGTCTCAACCAGTTTCCAAAACTCCTGCTCGGGACTAATTACCAGGGGCAGAGCCTTCTGTCGCGGGTGCTCTTCGCTGCGCCCCACGACGCCATCGCCTCGCTTGCCATCGTAGGAAGCGCGATTCTTGTCGGAATGTTCCTCGGCACCGCGGCAGGTTATTTCGGAGGTTGGCTAGACGAACTCATAATGAGGCTCACGGACGCATTTCTCTCGCTCCCGGCACTCGTTCTGGCCATTACAGTTTCTGTGATTCTTGGCGCTTCGGGCACCAGCGGGTTCTTTGCGGTGCTAGTCGCTCTGTCTATAGTCTGGTGGCCTACCTACGCTCGTTTCTTTCGGGCCCAGGCTCTCGCCATCAGGAACGCGGCCTACGTAGAGTCGTCCAAGTTGAGCGGTGCGGGATCGCTCAGGATACTTGCAAGGCACATCATTCCCAACTCAATAGATCCAGTCGTGGCCTATGCGACGCTCGATCTGGGAACCGTGATACTCACATACGCCGCCCTAGCATTCCTGGGGATTGGAATAGACGTCAACTATCCCGAGTGGGGTGCCGATTCGTCTCTGGGCCTGTCTTTCTTTCCT
>CAZDYZ010001018.1:0-3127 GCA_964509525.1 uncultured Acidobacteriaceae bacterium | reverse complement strand
ACCTTCCCTGCTTTTCCCAGGACAAGGGCGAGACCCTGGTTTTGGTGTCGTCTAAGGCATTATTTCGATGCTTGATCAGAGGTTCGTTTGCTCTCATCTCCTATCCACACATGACGTGATCTTATGTCACGCTTTTTAACCATAACGTTCACCACCACGGCCTTTCGGACCGCAGCAGCTTATGGCAGTTTGAAGCCTCCTCCTACAAGGCGGCTCCGGAGGGTCCACCTCCATCTTTCGTACAGCATGACGATTTCTCGTCTTCTTGACACAACCCACGTCGGATTCTCGGCCACCATTTGAACGATCAAGGCTCGGATCTCTTGGCTTACAGGCTTTCGCCCTCCTTTCGGTCGGGCTCGTGAAATCCATTTCCAGTACAACCGAAAGCCGGCACGATGCCAGTCGACAACTGTCCGTGGCGTGACCAGTATGAGCGGCCGCTTCCATCCCACCCAGGCTTTCCGCAACAGAACCCAGAACAGCTTGTGAGCAGCGGTAAACCGCCGACGAGGTCGTTGAGCATGCAAAACGAGCAGTTGCTGACGAAGCGCGAGGTTTTCCAGGATGAGATCTTGACGGGAATGGAAGGCGCTAACCAGCCAACCCAGCAGATGCCGGAGCCAGACGATCATGGCGAGAATCATATTCGAACTGTTGCCTGTTGAGCCCGTTGCTAAATCATTGTATTTCCAAATGCACAATGTCTTGAGGACCCACAACTCACGCCGCCACTTTCCCGTTGTGACCGCATGTGATATGGCGCATAATATGCGTCTTCCATGCCCTTAGGTAGCCGACATTTGGATAAGTCCGCACCAGCGGACAGTTATCTCGTATACCTGGATAAAGAGATGAACATTATGGGTATTTTGTCGGCGTTCTGTGTGCTCACGGTCGCGGGTATCGCCAATGCGTTTAAGGATGTCGATCCGAACGGTAAAACTCTTGCGTCGGCATTATTGAAGGCGTCGCATGAATACATTGTGGCAGGCTGCATTTGCATGATGGCTGCTGCGCTGTTCTTTTACGGAGAAAGATCGCATCTGGCATGGTGTTACGGCCAGATTTGCCTGGCGCAGTTCGACGACGAGACCTACAGCTCGCCTGGCTACTGGCTCGATCTGGCTAATGGATGGTCCAGTTGGCGGAGCTATAAGGCAGCCTTCGCAGCGCTTGGGGCCGGGGCAACCGAATTCCTCTTAGGGGTCCTAGCGACTAAGTATTGCTTTCTGCTGAGATACAAGATGGCGATCCTGCTGGTGCCCATCCTGATTGGGGCGGCATACGTGGCATCGATGTATTGCGTCATGCAGATCTATAGCTCAAGCAACCGCCCCTGGAAGAAATTCTGGCAGTACATGAGGTTCCGGCTATTTGCGCCCAAGACGCTAGAAGCCCTCAAGGAAAAGAGACGGCGATAAGCGACGACCTACGCGGATGGGACGGTCCCGGCTAGTCGTGGTTCATCAAAACTGAACGCGGCCGGTTCTCGATGCAACAGGTCCTATCCTTGATTTAGCAGCGGTGACTCTTACGTCGAGTCGTCGAACCCTGTGACCAAATCGGAAATGAGGGAAGTCGTCTTACAAGACCAAGGCTGTTTGGGCACGTCTTCTAGGTTTGAGTCGGTGGCCAGCGGAGGGTTCTGAGAATACGGGACACGGTGCGTTCCGATACAGTGATGCCGAGCATCCTCAACTCGACATGAATCCGTGGCGCACGTCAGAGCGGATTGGCCGTCGCCATGTACTCCATTAAACGCCGGCTCGCGGCTGCGGTGGCCGGCCTCGCCTACGGCGCTGCGGCTGGGACAACCTCTCCCAGAATCTGCGAAACCGCTCGCGTTGCCAGCGAATCACCGTGTCCGGCTTCACGTACAGCAGCGAACCTTGCCATGCGTGCCAAACGCGGGACAGACCCACCCAGAACAGCCGATCGAAGGTGGTCAGAACCGGTCGCTGGTGGGTTCGCCGGAAGGCCGCGATCTGCAACCGGAGGGCGGCATTCTCGCTCGCGCTCGCCCCATGGCCGCTCAACAGAAGTCGAACAACTCGAAAGATGGACAGAAAGAGGCTTGGCATGTTTCCCGATTGTTCGTCTCTATCCCATCTCAAGTCAATCTGTTCCAGACGGAGCTATTAATGGCGAACGACAGGCGACAGCCTCACCAGTCGCAACTTTGTGATGTCTGCATAATACTGGGTAGCAGTATGAGCCGGGGGTAAGGAGGCCCAGGCATCGCAATTTGTGTGTGTCTCCAAAGACAGTCTGAACGCACCCGGAGGTCCAAGAGTCTGCTCCTCTCCTATGATGGTCTAGATGCTTTTCGAGAACAAGAATTCCTCGCTGACTTGCTTGAATCCCATGTGTGTCAAGACATCGAGGGAGCCGTCGATGGGTATGGGTTTTGTGCCGAGGAACTTCGCGTTGCGCGAGCGGGCATGCTTGACCGCTGCTCTCAGGAAAGAAATGAGCGCATCCGAGGCGTTGGGTGCTATAGCAACGGCGATCATCTCCGCGAAGCGCGTGTCAGGGCGAATCGCGACGCCCATCGTGCCGACCGTATGCCCGCCATGCGTTGCCTTGACGGCAAAATCAAAATCCACCGTCTCAAAATACTGCTGCCACATTGCGAGCTTCTCTGCCGGTACGACTCCTTGCGAAAGATCGCGAAAATCATCCCAACAAAACTTGCCCTGGACCTCGATGTCTGCGCTCACCCAAATCTGCGGGTCCGCGGCTGTCAGGAGATCCAAAGCATGGATGGCGCCAATACTCTCAGCCCTGAACCCATGCCGATCGAAAAAGGAGATCTGATCCGTCCACTGTTCCCGGAATCGCTGCGCAAATCTTTTGGCGCCGTATTCGGCGCTTGCAGCAAAACCATAAACAGCATCATAGATTTGTTGCTGCAACTCACCTTCGTAGCCAGGCAGCACCCAGGGATAGCCGAGTGAAACAAACTCTCCCTCTCCCGTGAAACTCATGTAGCCGACAAGTCTTTCTCCTCAAACGCAAAACAGCGGCTTCGCGGATCGAATTGCGCGCCTTGGACGTAGAGAGCTGGAGAGATCGTCGGCTTCCAGCACCAGGGCAGGCCGCGCGTGGCCTGGACCCAGAAGGC
>CAZDYZ010001017.1:0-5771 GCA_964509525.1 uncultured Acidobacteriaceae bacterium | reverse complement strand
CAGTACGATCGCATGCAATACGTCTTTGGGGCCAGCGGCGCTGCGGTCATGTTCCGTCGAGATTTCATCGAGGTTGCATCGGTCGAAGGCGAGTTCTTCGACGAAGAGTTTTTTGCCTTCCGGGAAGACGGCGACCTGGCTTGGCGTGGACAGCTCATGGGTTGGAAGTGCTTGCACATCCCCGCTGCGGTAGCCTGGCATGTGCGACGGGTTACGCCCGAACGGCGTCGGGACCTTCCGCTGGTCATCAACTGGCATTCGGTAAAGAATCGATTCCTGATGAGGGGCAAGAACGCCTCGGGATGGCTCTGCCGACAGCTGTTCCTTCCTGTGGCTTGGCGAGATCTCATGACCATCGGCTACGCCCTAGTTTGCGATTGGAGAATGCTGTCAGCGCTGGTTTATCCCTTGCGAGCCTACCGCAGCGTTAAGCGCAAACGCGCCATCATTCAGTCTCGCCGCAGAGTTTCCGATCGCGATTTGCTATGGTGGTTCTGTAATACGCCGCGATCTGTGGACGCGGAGAAGGCGGTCGGCAGGAGCTAGTGGCAAGCGTCCAATTTCAACCCCGTGGTTATCTCCGTGATCTCCTAAATGCCAAAAGCCACTTGCGATCGGTGTTAGCAGGTTTGTATGGCGCCATTCTGTTGTTGCAGCAAACGCCGCGGGTCTCGCTGTAGAAGACGGTAAACGGACAACGGAGGCTACAACCGTGGGTGGGTGTCATACACAATCCGACTACCCAGAACTTTATGTCTCCGCATGAGGGATCAAATGCCGGTACGAACGGCGCTTGTTTCGAGACAAGGAACTTTTGTTCGGTACGAGCGATGATCTACGCGACAAGCGTCACAAGCCAGCTGCTGCGAGCAATTTGCAGACCGCTAAAAGTCATGGCAAAGAACCAACGGCAACTAGAGAATTGAACACGAAATGAAGATCGCCATTGTCGGCACGCGCGGCATTCCCAACCGCTATGGCGGTTTCGAGCGCTTTGCCGAGCAAATCAGCTCGCGCTTTGCCGATCTCGGACATCAGGTCACAGTCTATTGCCGCAGGGCGTTCACTCGGGCTGACGATGTCTACGACCGCCGCGTGCGTCGTGTGATTGTCCCCAGCTTGCACCAAAAGCATCTCGATACCTGGGTTAGCACCTTCTTCGCTGCCCTGCATGTCGCCTTCAGTGACAATGATGTTGTGCTGCTGTGTAATGTCGCGAATAGTCCGTTCGCCTATATTCCGCGAATGTTCGGTAAACCAGTAGGGCTCAACGTGGACGGGCTCGACCGCAAGAGAGAGAAGTGGAAGGGCCTGGGAGCACACGTCCTGCATCTCTGCGAGTGGATGTCGTCATTTAGTTCAAACCAACTGGTGACCGACGCGAAATCCATTCACGATTATTATCTGGAAAAGTATGGCAGCGAGTCCGTCATCATCGGTTATGGTTCTGAGGCTCCGACCAACGACAACAACTCAGAGCGACCAACCTCTGATTACGACCTGAACGGCTTTGATCTTGAAGCAGGTCGCTATGTTCTGTATGTCAGCCGTCTGGAGCCGGAGAACAATCCTGAACTCGTATTGCGTAGCTGGCGCAAGGTGCGCGGCAACTGGCCTCTGATCGTGGTGGGCGATAATCCTTACCGACCGAATTATCTCGAACATTTGAAGTCGTTGGGCGACGAGCGTGTGCGCTTCATGGGCGCGATCTATGGTGACGGCTATTGGACGCTGCAAAAGCACGCAGGCGTATTTGTCTTCGCCTGTGAGATCGGTGGTGTGCATCCCGCCCTTATCGAAGCTATGGCCGCCAGCAACGCCGTGCTCTATCTCGACACTCCCGAGAACGCGGAAACCGCAGGCGACGCTGCGATCAGTTACACAAAGTCCGAAGCGGATCTCACAGCCAAGTTGCAATTGTTGCTAGACGACCCATCTGCTCGCCAGCGGTTGGCAGATCGCGCCAAGCAGCGCGCCGATGCTATGTATCGCTGGGATGTGATCGCGGAGAAGTACCAGCGGCTGTTTGAGCGTCTAATGAAAAAATCGGAATCAGCCATTCATTGACCTGCCATATCGTTCAAACACAGTCGACTGAAGGCTTCGAGCAACATATCGGCTCATACTATTTTCACGTATCTACTCCAACCCGGCTGGAGCTACCGTCAAGCAGGGCTGCCAGGACGTGCCGGATGAGTAGTTCGTACAGGTCTCATTCGCCACTCATCGGTAAGGTCCGTTGGTTGTACGGGCAGAGTTTCGATCTTGGGATGTAGCGACGCTGCCTTTGCCACTAACTTTGGTTGAAACCCCATTTTTCTGTTGTGGAAAAGAAGCGTGATGCGGGTCACGCACGGATTTTTCCCGTTTCTTCCCCTCATGGCGCACATTCCGGCTTAAAGATCATGCCCGCGCTGGTTTTCCCGCTCATCAGCACGACCAGAGGCGAAGGGAACTGCAAGTGGCGGACGCAGCTGCGCTCATCGACGGCAGGTTGGGCAGCCAGCCACTGCCAATCCACGAAACCTTCGCCGGCATCAGGATTGACGGTGAAGTAGCCAATACGGAATGCGCTGAGGTTTTGGAAGAAGTGGCTACCTTGCGAGGGAACGACGCGAAAATCGTGGAAGCCTGATTCGACAATGACGCGCGCACCGGAGATCTGGTCCCAAGCAACGGGGATGCCCAGCCACGGCTCGTTTGATCCCCAGCGTCCCACGCCGATCAGCAAATAAGGTCTGCCGTTTTCGCTAAGCCGGGCATTGAAGTGGGCGACACTCTGCGCCACTTCGAAGCTGCGAGCACGCTCGAAGCGGTGGAAGTCGACCACCACCACATCGCGCAAGTCCTGCAAGCGACCGTTTCCCATCACCTGCGAGCTTTGGCACACGAGACGTGCCGATTCAACCTCGTCTATGCAAATGTCCTCGTGTTCGCGCGAGAACACCAGCGGACGCAATTGCAGAAAACCGAAATCGGCGGGTTCTGTCGGACTGTGCGGCAACCTGACCGCAAATTCGATTTCTACCGGGCGACCTAGCGCATCTTCGCCGATGCGCATGAGTTGGTCGAGGATTCCCGGGAGTGGAAAGAGGCCGTGCTTGAGGATTGGAGCAAAGCTCACAATGCGCGGTCCGCGTCGGCTGAGCCCGTCATACACGGCGTTGTTGTCCACAGAGTAGGTGGAGCCTATCATCTGCAAGGTGCCGTCGGCTTCCGCCGAACCGATCCCGAAGCTGATTTCGCGCAGATCAGCCGCGGGATCATCAGAGTGGCTCGCGTGATCCAAATCCAGAGCCCAGAATTCCGTCTGCGAGTTCGCCAAGATGTCGTCCACCGAGGAAAACTGCACCAGATGCCGGGGATGGCGCGGGCTGAAGGTCAAACACTTTCCGCCTCCGACAACTTCACGACCGAGTCCCAGAGCCACGGCCGCGAAACCGTCTTCCACTCGCATGGGCGGGTGTGGGTAAAAGTTACGCGAGCGCAAAACTCCGGAAAAATCGGGATAAAAGCGATTGCGGTGCGTTGCTCCAATAACCTGCTGCAGAAGCACGCCCATCTTTTCCTCTTCCAAACGATAGGGCGTGGCTCGCATATATGACTTGGCATGCTGACTGAAGGTGGAGGCGTAGACCAGCTTAATGCTCTGCATGAGCTGCTCCAGGCGCAGTTGCATGTCGGCGTGCTGGTTGGCCAGCATGAACGTCTCATACACCCCGGAAAATGGTTGGTACTGTGAATCTTCCAGTAAACTGGACGAGCGGACCGCGAGCGGATAACGTACGTCCTGAAGGAACGCCAACAGCTTTTCGATCAGCGTGATGGGCAACGTCGCCGCCAGAAACCGTCGGACAATTTCGTCGTCATCGGTGGCGTAAATAGCGAAATCCAGCAGATCATTGTCCCTGAGAAAGCTGTCGAAAATTTCGGTGGTCAGCACCAAGGTTGCAGGTACTCCGATGCGAACGCTGGGATACCTGCTCGCGATACGGCGTTGGTGTAGCAGATGGCGTATGAAGGCCAGCCCGCGGGCCTTGCCACCAAGCGAGCCGCCACCGATCTGGAGAAAGAACGCGTCTGCTGGCTGAAATGTCGCTGGGTTGAATTCGCCGATCAGGACTTGACCCTGCTCGCGGCGGTACTCCGCGATGGACTCTATCAGGTCGCGACGTAGGTGCTCGGTGTCGGCGAAGTCGGAAACTTTGCGCGGCCGCAGTTTTTGCGCCAGGGCGAATTCGGTCCTAGCCATCAGCCAGTGCGAAAAGTGATTGCGCCCGGCGTGATAAGCGATGCTCTCGGCTGGCACCGTGACCAGTTGCGTCTCCAGAGCGTTCATATCAGTGGCGCGTGCAACTTCTGACTTATCTGCCAAGCGAAAAACAAAGTCGCCAAAACCGACCTGCTCCGTGAGGATGTCTCGCAAGTCCCCCAGTAACGTGGGTGAGCGCTTCTGCAGGAAGCCAAACCCTTCCTGGTGTGCACGCTCCATGAACTCGGTACGGCTTGACTGCAGCACGATGGGCACGTCGGGCACGAGGCCTCTAACGGTACGCGCCAGCTCGAATCCGGCTTCCGGGGTTAACTTACCTGCGCGAGGAAACTCCACATCGGATATCAAGGCGAGCAGGTGTTCGCGGTACCTCTTTGCTTCGCGCTCTGCTTCCTCGTAGCTGGAGGAAAGCAGAATCTTCGGCCGGGCGCGCATACGGACCAGTTTGTGAGCAACGTTGATTCCTTCGCTTAGCAGGCGGCGAGATTGGCTGATAAGCTCGGTATAAATGACTGGCAGAAACAAAGAGTAGTAGCGAATGTCGTCTTCCACGACCAGGATCACCGGCACGTCCATAGCTTTGGTGTCGTGATGGACGTTGTGCTTGTCCTCGATGTACTTCACAATCGAAATTAAGATGCGGGCATTGCCTTGCCATAGGAAGATGCGCTCGATGTGAGTGTGGGGATTGCGTGCGATGAAGTTCTTGATCTCGCGGTAGTCGTAGGCAAGCACAACTACGGGAACATCGAGACCAGCGGCTTTCATGTCGTTCGCCAGCTGTGCAGCGTCCATGTCTACGACATGCAGGTTGGTGACGATCAGGTTGAAACGGGGCTGGGAGCGGGCCAGAGCCAGAGCTTCCCTTCCCGACGAAACGTGGGTCACACTGGGCGCTTGGTGCAGATCCAACTCCAGCGATTCGCCGATCAATAGTTCGTTAAGCCGGCCGTCCTCGCGCAGAATGAACGAGTCGTACAAGCTTGCGACCAGCAGGATGTCGTTCACGCGGAACGGCATCAAGTTCTCGAAGGCATCGAAAAGGCGCTCAGCCTGAGGAAAAACCTCATGTGCTAGCCGCGTGGTAGTCATTTGCGCCTCGCCTGCGGTACAGGTCCAGGAAGCGTTCAGAAAGCGCGTTCCCGCCTGCTTGGCCGCTTGCAACCAACCAACTTGTCGCCCACCCCCTGCGCCCAGGCGAGCGATTTGTCTTGCACCACTTCTCTGCTTACTAGGATAGCAGTAAGCTGCCTGCAAAATCTTGAGCCGCAGTTACTTATGCACGGTCATTTGAACCGCACGCATTGTCCGGCTTCCGAAATGATTCTGGGTTCGGGCAGTCTGAGTGCTCAACTGCCTTGCCGCGGGTTCAGAGTGGTGAAACAGCCCAGTGGCAATTCCCAGCTCAGTTATCTTTGAATGCGGTCTATTGCACGTATCCCATTCAGAGGTGACTAATCCGGTTGGATTTGGACAGCAGCCCGGCGATCCTGGCCTT
>CAZDYZ010001016.1:0-3372 GCA_964509525.1 uncultured Acidobacteriaceae bacterium | reverse complement strand
CCAATCTATGTCTGCAACCTCGGCCGGCGCTCGCCAGTCACGCATCAGGCATTACTCGATGAGGCCGAGAGGCGGCAGAGCTTCTACTATTATGATACCGTGGCTGCGAGTGGCACCGACCTAAAGCACCGCACGTTCCAGGTCGACAACCCGCAGGAGCATAGGCACCTGCTGGCGACGCTACTCAAACATAGCGGTTACTACATCGCCAATCGCAGCTACGTCAACAAACCGGAGTTGTTGGCGGGTCGTGAAGAGGTCTCTGGGCGGTTCTACGAGGGTGCAGCAGCGGGCACGGTAATGATCGGCGAAGCCCCGAACACCGAGGAGTTTAAGTGGCAGTTCAACTGGCCGGATGCGGTGATTCATGTTCCATTCGATTCTCCAGATATTGGCCGTATCCTCGCGGACTTGAATAGCGACCCGGAGCGGTTGCGAGTTGTCCGGGACAACGATGCTCGGGAGGCTGCGCTTAGGCACGACTGGCTGCATCGAATTCGCGTGGTGTTCGATGTTCCCGGCCTGCCGCCAACGAAGGGAATGCAGGCTCGCGCGCAACGGCTCAACCAGATCACTGCACAAGCATTGGTGCAATGAAGTCTGCTTACTGGATTACCCGGCCATGATTTTCACGGAAAGGAAGATGTGACGAGCGGGGGTTCTTCGCCAGACAGTGGTGCGCGGATGAATTTACGCGCGCCGGGCTCGACCCGAGAGGCGCGTAGATCAATAGCGGCGAGCAAATTGCGGGGCGTGCATTATCGAAGGCCGCCGAATGCCGAGGTCAAGCTCGTGCAGTGTACGCGCGGCACCGTGTACGACGTAGCCGGTAGACCTTCGACTCGGCAGCCGACCTTCTGTCAATGGTTCGGCACGGAACTCGATGACAAGTCTGGCCCGGGTGCCATTCGTTCAGTTCGCATTTACATTGATAAGCTCTTCGAGCCATGTCTCGCCGCGAAATACCTTATATTGCTCCGCACGAAGCTGGTCGGCCAAGCGCCCTTTCGGCAGGATCACGTCATCGTATGTCAGCACGGAGTCTTTCGGAACGTCGCGCTTCAGCGTGCAGCCTTCTACAAGACCCTCAGGAAGGTACTGCCCTGCACTCATCTCCTCGACGTTCGCAGCTTCGCCATAAGTCATGTACATGCCGTAATCGTCGAGCGTTTCACCGGCTTTAAGATCTCGCTTTGCAACCGCACAGACCTCGACCACGGGTCCGCCAAGGGGCTTTGCCAGCGAATCACGGAAAAGCACCACTCTCGCAATAGCGCTTGGCACCTCGAAGTGGACGAGGTGATAGGGGATAAAGAAGGAATAGAGCGGCCCATCCCCCATCTTGTAGAGCCTGAGATAGTGCTGCTGTTTGGGATCGGGATGCTCGGCCAGAACATAGACCTTGGTGTGCGGTGTGCCGACGACATAATCGATGAGACCGCCAGCCTTGCGGCACTCCTCGATGTCGTAGAGCTTCCCAAGCTGCATGATGTCTTCTTTATATTCAAGGCCGCGAGACATGCCGCGCGAACGAACCTTGAAACCCGTAGCATTTGCAACGATCGACTGCTCAAAGCTGATCTTCGACCCGTCAGCAAAGCTCGTGACCATTGCAGGATTCTGACCCCACTTCTCGGCAAAGCCTTTTTGCGTTGTCGGATTCCGATAAGGATCTTGCAAACCTTTGATGTTTCCAACCACCCGCGGGATCAGGCCTAGCCCTTTCACCCATCGGTACAGATTGATCTGCACCCCAGGCTCATCGCCATCACAGGCAGAAAAAATAACCCCGTGCTTCGCCGCATACCGCTGCATAATCGGACCGATGGTTGCATCGATCTCCGCATTCATCAGAACAACATCCTTCTTGTGGCGGAACGCCTCAAATGCTAACCGGCAACCGAACTCAACTGAGCCTGTCACGTCGACAATGACGTCAACTTCAGGTGAACGCGCCAGGAGAGAAGCATCGTCTGTGACAACTACTTTTCCTTCGCTAATAGCAAGATCGGTTTCCCCTTGGGACTTAGGGGCCGCAACATCCTTCACGCCTGAATAAGTACAGATATCGAAGGAATTGGACGGCCTTCTGCTTCGCGAGCTTGCAATGCTGTATCAACCAAAAACATGGGGGTACCTTAGTAGTTTACGAGCTAATCTTTTGCGGAACTGGGGTGCAGATCGCGCTACAGCGTCATGCGGCGCTCGATCTCTCCTTCCTGCTCCGAAAGAAGCTTCCAGGCTTGGTCCTTGTCCGAGATGGTGTTCACGGGGAGCGGCCACTGCAATCCGAGCTTGGGATCATTGTAGAGCAACCCGCCTTCGCAGCCGGGCGTATAAAACTCGCCGACCATGTAACTGGTCTCCGTTTTGTCGGCCAAAACTTGGTAACCGTGGGCAAATCGCTCAGGAACATAGAGCGCACGGCAGCTGTTTTCATGCAACTCAACGGCTATATGCTGAAGATAGGTCCGCGATTCGGGGCGCAAATCGACAATGATGTCAAGGATCGCTCCACGTGTGCAGCGAACGAGCTTCGTCTCCGCGGACGGAGGGAACTGAAAGTGCATACCCCGCAGCGTACCCTTCTTAATGTTGAAGGCGAGATTCGCCTGAGCAATGACCGGCTTCAAGCCATGCGCTTCAAATTCCTTCTGGCAGAAGGCGCGCGCAAAAAAACCTCGGCTATCTTCGCGGCGCTCAATATCGATGATGTAGGCACCCTTTAGTCTTGTCTCAGTGAAAATCATCTTCCCTTTTCCTGCCTACTAACCTTTTGTGAGGAGCCGCTTCAGCTGTCTTTTCGACGTAATTTTGCTATGTTTCTCTTAGAGGAGATCAGGCTGGCGCGCAACGTTTTTGAGCGAGCGCCCCGGCTATTGCGTGGCTGAGGATACGTTTTATGTGGGAACGCTGAAGGGCATCGGCCGCGTGTATCAGCAGACTGCCATTGACACCTATGCGAAGGTGGCCTTCGCCAAGCTCTACGATAGGAAACGCCGCTGACCGCGGCCCGTCTTTTGAACGGCCGCGTCGCTCCGGTCGCGGGGCGGCGTTTTGCGAGCTTCAAAGGGTTGGAGGCGCATCCTTCGGCCAGGGGGCGCAATGTGGCCACTGCGTGGGTGCACGGCACGACCGGCAAGCCGCCGGCCGAACCCAGTTCAGGGTGTCGCTTGACACTTATGGTTCGTCTCAGTCCTTGCCGTCCGTTGGCCTGTTTCAGCACGTTAGGGGATGGATTTAACGATAGTTACGCCGCCGCGCGGCTCGAAGCTTGGGCGCTGAGGAGAATTGAAAGAATAACGTCAGCCGCCTTCCCGCTCGGCGTCCCTTCGGGCAGGAACATCTTCTTGCGGAGTCTCGCGAGCGCCG
>CAZDYZ010001015.1:0-3370 GCA_964509525.1 uncultured Acidobacteriaceae bacterium | reverse complement strand
CCGACGCCGTGGAAAAACTGTGAAAAGCGATACCCTTTCGGTTTGCGCGGGCACTCCGCTCGGAGGTATCACAGAAAGCATAAAGCCTTCGTCAGACCGGCGGAATCGTAGTGCGCGACATTCGAGAGCTTGGCTGCAATTTGTGACGCCTCGGGACGGGGTTAACCCAATCTGGCTTTAGGACTCATAAGTTGTGCTGCCCTGAAAGGTCGTCATTGCAGTTTGTTAACAAAAGCCGAGAGTTCGACCTTGTTCTCTGACGCCTCACAGCCCACAGTGTAAATCGGCGTATTCCTGAGGGCCGAAACTCACCATTCAAGGTCTACCCTAGTGCGACAGGCTGCATAAGTACTGTAAGGCTCGACCTGCAAGGTTCGGATGTGAACAGGAGATTCGGCGTAGGCCAGTACTATAGTGATTACGTTGGGCGTTTCATCCCGGTGCAGAAAGGGCTCCGGAAGATAGAAGTCGGTTTGCGGACCGGCGGTGATGAACCGTCCTACGAAGCTGCCGTTCAGATAGAACAGAGCATCACGATTGCAACCAAGAACCAGCTTCCAGGGAATGGACCAGGATGGGTCCGTCGGTGGCAGTTTGAACTCAGCGCGACACCACGTGAAGGCTGGCACAGGCTCGCTGGAACGCAGTTCCGGGTCAAGTAACATCGTTTTCCATGCGCCGAAAGAGAAGTTAGGATCCACGCCACGCCCGCGCATGGCCGCAGGAAAAGTCTGGATTTGCCAGTCGGCAATACCAGTCATCGTCTGCAAACCAGGACCGAGGCGCACGGACTCAATACCATTGAGTTCAGCCATTTTGCTTTCTTCCCCGAATTCGGTGCTACCAAACACTTCGTAGACGATCTCTATCAAAGTGTCGCCGGGTTGCACATAGTCGGCTGGAGAGAATCCAACGAAGCGTCCGGGTTGGGAGGCCTGGGCAACGTACTTCCCGTTGAGGAAGACCTTCTTTTCGCTGCCGGTAAAGCTGGAAATGTACATCTTAGCTTCGCCGTTGAATGAGAAATGTGATAGGTACTTTACGTAACCATAGGGAACCGGACCAACATCCTCCAGCACACGAGCCGACCCCCTGGTCCAGTTACCGACAGACGCATTGAAGCGCTCGACTGAAAACTGCACTTGCTTGATTTCGATCGCCATAGCTGGAAGAGCTGGAATAGAGATGTCGAAGCTGGTGGTATGCCACTTCGGATCGTGGTAAACCTCTTTTTGTGCGCCGTCCACAAGACACGTCGCAGGTTTGGCTGGCAAAAGCGTGATCAGCGAATGCTGACCCGCAAGGAATTCTATTTCTGCCCAGATTCCCCTTTCGCTCTGCCCGGATGACCTCAAGAGGTACGCATCGGTGATGAAGGGAATGGAAATACGGTCCGTTACAGGCTTTTCCCCCGCGTCATTCGCGGAGAATTTCTCCACCCAGGTTCGGAGCGCCAAGTTGCGCGCCAAGGCGACGATCAGGAAGCCTTCGTCAAGAAGCAAGAAATGAGGTTGCTCCGTGATGCGAAGACCAATCGCAACCGACTTCGCTCGTGGATCCCACCAGCGATACAAGGGTTCGCCGGTAACTTGCGGCTCCCTCTCCGATTCTAGGGCGAGTTCGACCAGCGAACCTGGCTCGTCGTAGACGATCAGGAAATCCAGTACGCCATTTCGCCCGTATGCCAGGACTTCGGCTGTCGAATAGTGCAACTGAGCTCCGGTGATTGGAACTTGTACCGGCATAATCTTCATGCGACGTGGCCCGAGTATGAGCTGTCCGCCACGCGGAACCGTGAATCTGCGGCCTGCACCCGAAGCTGTGTCGGGAAACGTTAGGGTGTAGTGGTGATCGGCATCCGAATTTCCACGAACAAAAACGAATCCGCTTTTGCCGTTAACGCGCAGCGCGGCGTGCACGTCTGGATGCGAACAGTGACAGCTATTTTCGACAGGATGTGAGCGCACTATCTGCCTGCCGAACAGTTGCAGAAACACACCAATGCCACGCACCGTATAGTACTTATCCCACAAACCGCCCCACTCCCGAATCGGCGCAGCAAAGTCGTAGGTGGTGGTGACGCCCTTGGCTGCCCAGTCGAAATTGGTGCCGCCCCAGCCGAGGTAATAGTTCAGATAGGTGACACCGGCCTCGATGACCGTCTTGGTGAGCGCGTTGGTTTGCAACGCGTCGGTGCCTTCCTCGTCCTCGGAAAGCTTGCCACCAAACTTGCTGTAGTAGCCGGTGCCTAGCTCCGCAACAGACAATGGACAGTTAGGCTCGTCCCTGCGCATTTTGCGCAGGCTGGCAAGAACTGCGCGGTCTGAGACGCCGACCTTCTCTTCCATAGTGAGTCCGGCTGTCGAGGCTGGTAGTTCACGATCCACGAGGAAACTCCATCGCGGATAAAAGTCGCAAGCGTCGAGAATGCGCGCCATGTCGGGATCAGATCGGTCCCGTACTACGCTGCTGACATTGGAAATGAGCGGCACTTCGATACCGGCGTTCCACGCCAGGTGCGCGAGGAAACGGATGTACTCTTTCTGCTCGGCCTCGGGGACGTCAGTAAAGTCGATTTCGTTTTCGATCTGCATCAGGATGATCGGGCCGCCTTGGGTGATTTGAAAGCGTCGAATGATGGGAAGAACGTGGTCATACCAATGTTTGGATGTCCGCAGACTTTCGGGATGCATGCTTCGTACGGGGAATTGCTGCGCAATAACATAAGCCGGGAAACCGCCGCGCTCGAACTCCGCGTCAACATAAGGGCCGGGACGCACAATGATCCAGAAGCCAAATTCCCGGGCGAGTTCGAGGTATTGCTCCAGTTGCGTGAAGTCGAACTCGCCCCGCGTGCGTTCGTGGTAATTCCAGAAAATGTATGTGTCAATCGTATTGAAGCCCGCTTGGCGAACTTTGGTGAATCGATCGCGCCACATCTCGGGACGGACTCGCGGATACGGACACTCCATGCTGAAGATGAAGGTATCTGCACCATGTATGGTGAAGCACTGGGAGTCGTAGCGGATGATGTCAGGCCTGGAGAAGAGTGGGGGTCGCAAAGCTGCGGGTTGGCCAGTTAAGCTCCAGCGAGGGCGCGGGAGGATTGCGTCTGCGGAAGACAAGATCAGTCCAGCTTGCAGAAACCTGCGACGAGACCAGGTCATAAATGAGTTGAGGTCCGATAATGACCAGGCGACAAACCGTTGAGAACGTCAATAAAAACCCGGCGTTCCGGCAATTCGCGTAGATGCATGCCCAGGCCCATACCCGAAAAGCAGCGTGGCGAGAAATGAAAAACTGACGACAAATGGCGACGCTCTCCCTATTTGCCTACCCAGCATGCCTGCCGCTTCTCGAGGAAGGCGGA
>CAZDYZ010001014.1:0-2460 GCA_964509525.1 uncultured Acidobacteriaceae bacterium | reverse complement strand
CGAGCATCAGCACCTCGCCGGTGGCGGCGTCCTGCACGATGGCCGGCACCAGGCCTCCCATCTTATCGAAGTCGATTTCCATCGCCATACTGCTTTTCCTTTCGCGCAAAACAAAAACCCCGCTGACGTTGCGTCAGCGGGGAAGGAGAGTATGAGACCCTAGAAGCTTAGTTGGTGATCTCCGCTGACACGTTCGCCGCGTAATGATGGGGATGGTGGCGATGGATCAACGAAGTCATCTCAAGGAAAACGGTATCGAAAGCCACATACCGGTGTCAATGCAACTTTTAGGTGGGTGACGAAGCAGTTGTGGCTTGGCGTGTCCGTAGCTGCATCAGAATTGGCCTGTGCCCCCACCCGCAATAAGAATTCGTTTGCCGCTCCTCAGATCCCGGCTAAACGTAATGGCGCCCTGCCCGCCGCTTCCTGGGAGACAATAAAAACCAGGAAGAAGTAGTACTTTGTGGAGACGACGGTTAGGGAACAGGACGCCAGAGCCAGTTGCCCGGTAGCCTTTGTTACCGCAGGCAACCAGCCTCTGGAAAACTAGTTCAGCAGGTGGATGTTCTTCCTCTCGCACATCTCCTTCAACACCTTCGGCCACACCGTTACACTGACTTCGCCGAGGTGAGCTTTGCGCAGCAGCAGCATCAGGGTTCGTGATTGGCCGATACCACCACCAACGCTCAACGGGATCTGCTGATTGACGATGGCCTGGTGATAGGGGAACTTCAAGAAATCCAGCTGTCCGGTGAGCTCCAATTGTTTTCTTAGCGATTCGGCGTTTACGCGGATACCCATCGATGACAGCTCGTGTCGCCGCTGGGTTACCGGGTTCCATACCAGGATGTCTCCATTCAGCCCGTGCCGTACGTGATTGTCATCCGACCTGGTTTCAGTCACCCAGTCGTCGTAATCAGCGGCGCGCATCTCGTGGGGATATCCGTCCTTCAGCGTCCATCCGATGCCGATGATAAAAATGGCCGGATACTTCTGCAGGACCTCGGTTTCGCGCTGCTTGCGCGGCAGGTCGGGATACATATCGAGGATTTCCTCGGCATGCAGGAACGTGAGCTGCTCGGGCAGATCGGGATAACCCGCACCACGCAGGGGCGGGAAGACTTCCTGCACGTACTGTTGGGCGCCAATGATCACCTTCCAGATCCTGCTGACCACGCCTTTCAGGAAGCTCAGATTGCGTTGCTCGGGGGTGACCACTCGCTCCCAATCCCACTGGTCCACATAGGCGCTGTGGTCATGGTCAAGGAAATAGTCCTTACGCACTGCACGCATGTCAGTGCAGATGCCTTCGCCAGGCCGACACTGGAACTGTTTGAGCGCCATCCTCTTCCACTTGGTCGCGGCCTGGACGATTTGGGCATTCACAGGGTGTTTTTCGCGATCGTTGGAGATGTGGAACTGGATCGGGGTACGCGATCCATCACGGTCGAGATAGTCATTGACCCCGCTTTCCTCGTCAACAATGAGAGGGACGGTAACCATTTGCAAGTTTAGTTCGTGGCACAGGTTTTCCTCGATATAGTTCTTCACCTCGAAGATCGCTCGTTGGGTTTCTTTGGGTGACAACAGCGAGCGGTAGTGCTCCGGAAGTACTTTTTCCAGCTCTCGATAGTCGCCAATTCCGGGGCCCGCCAAGTCCGCTTTCTTGTCCGCCATGTGGTTATTCTCCTTAATTATGCGGTCGACGTGCCGGCAAAGAAATCATCCGCCGATCTGCGCCTCCGGGGAGGGCACGCCGCCACCTTAATCAAAGCACCGGTTCTCAAACCAAGCAGTAACCTGCGTCACTGCACCCTGTGCGATCAGCCCACTAGGTGGAACAGGTATAGTTATGGGAGTGGCATCATCCAAAGCCATTGAGGAGAGCGAACCGATGGCACCTACAGCGTCGCGGGATCAGGATTCCACGCTGCTCACCAGCTACGATCTTCACCTTTTCAACGAAGGCAATCACAATCGGTTGTTCGAAAAGTTTGGTGCGCATCTGACCGAAGTCGACGGGAGGCATGGCACCTACTTCTCGGTGTGGGCTCCGGACGCCGAGCGCATTTCCGTGGTCGGCGATTTTAATGGCTGGAACCCAGATTCGCATCCCATGAATACGCGGGGAAGCTCGGGGGTGTGGGAAGCATTCGTTGCCGATCTGGGCAAGGGCGCAGTGTACAAGTATCACATTCGCTCCCGTTACCACATGTACGAGGTGAGCAAAGCTGACCCTTATGGGGTATTCAACGAAATTCCTCCGCGTACTGCATCGATCGTTTGGGATTTGGATTATGAATGGCACGATGATGAGTGGATGCGCACACGGCACGACCACAACAAGCTCGATGGGCCCATCTCGATCTACGAAGTGCATCTCGGCTCATGGATGCGCGTGCCGGAGGAGGGCTACCGTTCACTGAGTTATCGCGAGATTGCGCCCAGGCTCGCCGATTA
>CAZDYZ010001013.1:0-4737 GCA_964509525.1 uncultured Acidobacteriaceae bacterium | reverse complement strand
CTTTGGTCATGCGAGCGATGGTGTCATCGTTTTGGCGTTGCAGCTTGGCCAACGTGTCGGGAGTGAGAATGCGCATCGGCGTCGGCGGCTTCATCAGATTCGGCGCCACGGAAGTTGAGCTCGGAACTGCGACATTGGGGGAGATGCTGGCCACCTGAAGTGGCTGGTTCTTTGCCGCCGGCAGCGGCGCATTGCTGGCCTTCCATTCCTCCGAGGGTGCGCCCTCCATCAGCCATAGCGAATAAGGCTGGGCGTTGAGATAGACCTTGGCCTCCAGCACCGCAGCCTGGCGCTGTTCATCGGTCTTTGCGTCTACGAGTTTTTGCGCGGCGAGCACTGGGATGATTAGGGTGACATTCTCGGGCCGTTCGGAATTGACGCCCGCTAGTTTCTGCCGGACGTGATGTGAAACTTCGATAGCAAATGCTGCAAATACCGTTTCGTCAGGAAAGTGTGACACTGCCGCCTGCAGGATCGGCAGCATCACATCATTAAAGGTTTGCTTCATGCGCGCGTAGCCATCCATGCGGTCGGCCGCATACGAGGCGTAGTAGTTGCCCGTGATCTCCAGCATCATTTGCCCGTCGCGCACGTCGAAGTGGATAGCACGCTGGTCTACTAGCCTCTGCTTCTCCAGATCAACATCCAGGACTCGGCTGAAGTAGAACGGGTAGGGGAACTTGTGCTCCTCAACCTGCGCGCCAGTGTCCATCAGCGCCTTGATGTACTGCTGCTGCAAGCGTTGGGCCCGCGGATCGGTGACCTCCATCGGTGTGAGCACCTGCGATTGCAGCGGCAAGAATGTTGCCAGCAGAAGCAGCAGCAGGACGGCGGAGCTGAAGAACCTCATATAAACCAATCAGTAGTTGCGCGCATAAACCAATCCGCTGGCCTGATAGGGCGGATCGGCGACGGCGCGAATGTAGGCAACCAGCGCAGCTATATCGTTCTTGGAAAGAGTGTATCCCCAGGGCGGCATTTCCGGCGATTTGTTCAGTGCCGGACCACCGTGGCTGATGATGGCTACCAGGTCGGCGTCGCTCATCTTGTTGAGCGTGTCGCCATCAGTGAATGGATGGGGCTTGACCGAGAGGTTGTCCATATTGGAGACGCGCAGCGGCGTGGACTCGGGGTCGTGACAACGAATGCAATATTGGGCGTTGAGCTGCGCGCCCACGGTTTGCTGGTATCCCAGCGCGATCTCATCAATCTGGAGCGCGATGTTCTTGCCTGATGCATCGCGGGTGCTGGCGGTAAGCTTGTACCGGCCCGCCTGCTGGCCAAGCGAGATGGTGGTCGTGACCTGGCCACTGGAGTCGGTGAGCGCGGCAGCGGGAGTGAAGCTCACCCCAGATGGTCCACTGAAATATACCGCGGCTCCGGCAAGCGCGCTTCCTGAAGCGTCGTTAACCTGTACAACAACCGGTTGATCCAATGGCATTCCGACATAGCCAATCTGCTTGCCGCCGCTGGACTCAACAATCGCGGCGCCAGTGGCCGTGGCTTGCAGCGGGGCAGGCTGCTTGTTCTTGCGAGAGCAACCAGCCGCTAGCAGGAGTACGCAAGGAACGATGAGAGCCTTTTTCATTTCTTGGTTGCCTCCTTCGAGCCAGTGGATTTGAGCGACATCAGAAAGGCGGTCAGCGAGCGCGCTTCATCGCTGGTCATGTGTTGGTTGGGCTCGATGCTTCCGGGACGCAGCGCCTGCGGATCCTTCAACCAGTGATAAATCCAGGCCGCATTCAACCGCTTTCCGGTGCCTGCGAGGGTCGGGCCGATGTAGCCCTTGTCCTTGCTGTAGTCGGCAATGTGGCACGACTGGCAGGCGAATTTGGAATAGAAGAGCTGCCGTCCCTGTTCAACTTGCGCGGGAGTAAGGTCTGATGCGGGCAGCGAATCGCGGTCGAACTCGGGCGTCTGATAGACGGTCATGATGTAGTCGGCCAGCGTATTGATCTCTGCGTCGGTGAGGTTGAATTTCGGCATGCGTCGAATGAGCGCCGGCCTCAGCGTTTCCGGGTTTTTCAGGAATTGGGTCAGCCATTCCCGTTGCACGGCTGTACCTTCCCATGTAAGGTCGGGGGCCATGTCGCCGCCGTGGCCGTTGATCACGTGGCAAGTCTGACAACGCAGGTCGCGCATGAGTTGCCCAGCGTGCCCAGCGGGTTCGTATTTCGACTGCTGGACCGAGGCAATCCGCATGTTCGGCGGCTGAGTTTGTGCGCGATCGGTGAGCGCGAGCAGCGCAATGGTGACGGCGTCGATCTGTTGCGGCGTGAGCTTGAACTGGGGCATCTTCAGCGACGGCCCGAAGGCCCTCGGATTGCGGACTTTCGCGCCAATGTAGTCGGGTAGAGTGTGTTCGACGCCTTCGACGAAGATAAGTTGATTAAGCGGCTTGCTACCGATGCGGCTCAGTTCCGGGGCAAAGTTTTCCGGCTTCTTGATGCCGTTGATCTGGTGACAGCTTGCGCAACCGTTCTCTACGACCAGCCGCTTGCCGTGTTCGACCTGAGCAGGGGTCGCGGCATCAAGATGCACGTTGGCAAGAAAGTCGGGTTCCGTCTTCGATTCCAGAAAGCCCGCGAGTGTCGCCACTTGGTTGGCGTCGAAGCGGTAGTGCGGCATCATGGTTCCGGGATCGTAGTGGTTGGGGTTCGCAATCCAGTCCTGCAGCCACTCTGGCTTCACTTTCGTTCCAATGCCAGTTAGCTCCGGGCCGACGGTCCCTCCCACAAGCATTCCCGCGGCGTTCTGCATGGCATGGCACGAGGCGCAGAAGGATTGCCCGTACAGCGTAGTGCCGGCTGCAGGATCGGCTGCAGGCTGGGCATTCACGGGCTGAAGCGGTAACTCCAATGGAGTGCTCTGCGCAATAACGAACGCCGAGATGTCGCGGGCATCGTCGTCGCTGAAGTGGTAGTTCGGCATGGTTGCCGTGCTGGCAAAAGCCTGAGGATCTTGGATCCAGGCATACACCCACTCGCGCGTTGTCTTGTCAGCAATGTGCTGGAGCGACGGCGGGTCGTCGTCGGGAAGAATGTAGGTACCATCGGGCTGCTTCATGGTGTGGCAGTGCGTGCAGCCATAGGCAGAGATGAGTTGGCGTCCCTGGTTCAGCAACGGGGTTGCGGTTTGATTCTCCAGATGGCACTGTCCGCAGCCGGATTCGATGTACTTGGCCGGCAGAAGTGGCTGCTCCCACTGCTCCGTGGCGTTATGCGCCTCCTGCACAGTCGTGGCTGCCCCCTGCCCGCGATGGCAGGTGGTGCAACCAAACTCTGTCAGCGAATGCGGGATGACAGGATGCTTGCGAAAGGCGACAGAGTTGACATCGGCCAGGCTGTTTTCTTTCAGGCCGAGATGGCAGGTGGTGCAGCGGTCGGTCACCTGCTGTTCAGGAATCCAGATTTGTTGTATGCCGGGCTGGAAATGCCGTTCAAGAGTGACGGCGTCAGCGCGTCCGCGAATGAAGTGCAGGTACTGCTTCTGATAATGACGCCACTGGCTGAAGTGGTTCTTGGCGGGCGCGACTGCCAAGAGCACGAGAAGAATGACGCTCACTGAGCCGAAGGCGCGAGCACTATCGCCGAAGAAGAACCGCCAGACTGGTTTGAGTTGGTTCTTCATCAGAAAGTACCTTTCCACGGCAGAACCCACGACCATCCTGGGCCGCGGAAGAACGTCCCGATCGTAGTCAGCACGACAAGTTCAAACAGGAACCAGGTCATAATCCAGAAGGAGAGCGGCTTGCGCAGCAGCCAGCGGCGAAAGCCTTGCTCCGTCTGCGGATTCGTCTGCGCCGCCAATAGCATGAATGCCGCGACCATGCCGGTTGGAACCAGAGCAACCCAAACATCAAATACGGCCAGAAAAATGCAGAAGAACACCACTACAATGCCGAAGATGCGCAGGCGCTTGGCCTTATCGCGCAGCCAGAGGCCTTCGGCTTCCACGTTAATGTTGAAGTATGGGATGACGATCAGCGCGATGATCACCAGCGTTGGGATGAGTACACCGGCCACCACCGGCGGGAAATAGTGCAGCAGTTCCTGCAGGCCAAGGAAGTACCACGGGGCCTTTGCCGGATTCGGCGTGTGCATCGGATCGGCGATGCCTTCCAGGGGCGCCTCCCAAAGCAGCGAGGTGATGACCAGCGCAATTGCCAGCACCTCGATGGCGACAACCGTGCGGAAGAATACCTCGGGATAGGTCATCACCCGTTCTTCATCCTTGACACGAACCTGGGGAGAGGTGCGCTTGGTGATGAAGGCTATCCGGCGCGGCGTCTTGCGGGCGTCGGAGTCCAGCACGGCGACGAAATCTTTCGAGTCGCTCATTTTGCGCTCCCTTCTGCGGGAGATTCGCCAGGGTAAATTCCGCCGTCTTTACGAATGCGCCAGAAATGAATGGCGACGAAGAAGACTGCAGCCATGGGCAGAATCACGCAGTGCAACACATAGAACCGCAGGAGCGCATTGGCGTTGACCGCCGTTCCGCCGAGCAGCAGGAAGCGGATTTTGTGGCCCATCAGCGGAACGGCCGACGCGATGTTGCTGCCGACCGTCACCGCCCAGAAAGCCAGTTGGTCCCATGGCAGGAGATAACCCGTATAGCTGAGCAGCAGCGTGACCAGCAGCAGAACAACGCCAATGATCCAATTGAACTCACGGGGCGGACGGTAAGCTCCGCGGTAAAACACTTTGAACATATGCGCGAATACCAGGAAAACCATGG
>CAZDYZ010001012.1:0-2434 GCA_964509525.1 uncultured Acidobacteriaceae bacterium | reverse complement strand
TCCGTGGCTGGGTCATGGGAACACTTTGCTGCCTACTACGGCTCGAATCACCAGAGTGATGCACATGATGCATCGGTTTCGTTTCAGACGAACGAGGACTCGCTCGTGGTCCTTCTTGGCCTGGCCTCCAGCCAGCAATTCGTCAGCGTTGAAGGCATCCCAAACCTTCAAGTCGACGCCTCAAGAACCGGGGGCGGTATCGTGATCGCTCATGCTAACGTGAAACCGGGCTCCTATAACGTAGTCGAGCACAGCAAGGTCCTGGCCGCCGGCCAGGATCAGTCGCACATGGCTGATCTCGTCGGCGTCTTCATCTTCGGAGGCACCAACCAGCCTACGGTTGGATCTGAGCAAGCGAAGGCTGGGAGCATTCGCCACGCCGATTTCCTCAACTTCGACTATCCGTCAAGCTGCCTAAACGGAATGATTCATGTGTCCAAAGGCGAAGGGAAGCAAGATGCGCAAACCTCCCTCAGGGTAGTCAAGACGATTTACGGAGATGTGATGGGCGACGGCACCGAGGCGGCTGCGGTTCACACCATGTCCGGTACGGGGGGCAATTGGGCCTGCAACGAAGTCTTTGTGTTTGGTTCCTCACCCGCTGGTTCGAAACTGCTGGCTCGGCTTGAGCCGACGGACTGGGGCAAAGGCGAAGAAGACAACGGCGGCGATTATCAGATTTCTGACATTCACATCAGCAGCCACCAACTGGCTGTGAGCTTCTTCGCCGGAGGGTCACACGCCTGCCCGGCCTGGACCGACACAGCCAAGTTCCAGTGGAACGGTAACGGGTTTGCCCGCACTGGGGTAGATCGCACGCCGTTCAAGTGTCATTAAGACAGCGCACCTCGAAAGAACACGCGACAGACAACAAGAACCGCCGCGTGAATCAGTTATTGGAGAATCGGGAGGGAGGCAAGAATGTTCTGCACTCAGTGTGGCACTCAATTGAAGGAAAACCAGCGGTTCTGCACCAACTGCGGGTCGGCTGCGGAAGTCGCGACATCGGTGACTCCTGCCGCGCAGCCTCCTACTCCTGCACCGCCCTCAGCAACCGCCCGTCAACAACCGCCTTCACCATTTGGCTCTGCCACGGCGATTGCAGCAACGCCCGTGCAGCCCCCGGTGAGCGTTCCTACAGCTCAAATCTCTAGATCTGTTGCGGCCACGGCCGCTACCACTCCGAAGATCGCAAGTGGGGCTGCAGAAATGGGCAAGACGGCTGTTCCTCGCAAGGGAACCAGTCCACTGTTGTTGTGGAGCCTGGTTGGCGTTCTCGTCGTGGCGGCCGTGGCAGCGGTGCTGTTGTTCTTGCACTTCCGCGCTGAGCCTGCTTTGTCCGATGCGGAAATTGTGAGATCGCTCCAGACGAAGCTTCAGGCCGATCCTACCCTCAGCAAAGACACGATCGAGGTGAGATGCGAGAAGGGAGTGGTTACGCTGGTTGGGTTCGTGAACCAGATGTCCGACAGGTCGGCAGTTGCCAGCATGGTGCTACAGCAGCCAGGAGTGAAGACCGTCGTGGACAATTTGGTGCTGAGCGCGCCCTCCACCGGACCTCAGGGCAGCTCCCACGGGTATGCGAGCACCGAAGCGAGCGTGCCCAACTCCTCAAATGCGCACGCAGGGATAATCTGGCTGGGCTTTGCCACCGGCAATGCAGCCCAGGATCGGGATGATGACCTTCGCCGTAACTGCGGCCAGTTTCAGCGTGTTTACGTACCCGAAAGTGCTGGGAACAAGTTCACTGATCTTTGCAAGTATCTGGGCAAGAGCTGCGCCAGTGTGTGCGATTGGCAAGGAGGTAGCCTTACTTGCGATGCCATCTCGCAAGGAGGGAGGCGCGATGGTACGCGAGTAGCCTTCTGCCGGTAATGACTAGCCCGTGCCGGGGGAAGACATCGACAGCCCTAATGAAGAGGCCAGTCGCCAGGATTGGCGAGCGAAGGAGATGAGGTTATGGACCAGACTCAATTAAGCTTCGCGCGAGACTTCGGTAAGAAGGTCCTCCGACTCGTAAGTACCGTTGTCGCACTATTGCTTTCAGCAACGATCCTTGGAGCACTACCTCTGCTTCATGCGCAAATCGGCAAATTGAACCCCTTCTCCCCTAAGGAGCCCATGGTGGCCGACCCCAACCGGGCCTTTCCCAGAGTCCCGTCTTTGCCCGGTTTGCCGTTTAAGCCGGTGTCATACGACGCCAATGCCATCATTGCTCAGCTTGCGCACTCTTCCGATGGTATCGTGCGGCTTCCGCCGGGAGATTATTCCATTCCGGTGCGCTTCTATTGAATGGGCGTTCACGTTGCCGGGACGCAACATGGTCATACTTACTACCTGGGGCCGCTCGAAGGGTCGCGTGCGCCTGTGCTGATTGCGCTCCGCTCACGGGCGCCCGCCGCGAACGTCGACTTCTGGCCGCTGCAACATACGA
>CAZDYZ010001011.1:0-2926 GCA_964509525.1 uncultured Acidobacteriaceae bacterium | reverse complement strand
TGATGAAAGCGCTGACCGCCAACACCCCAAGAGTGTTGCCAAAGGCCCAGGCTGGAATGATTGCGAGCGACACTGCCAGAGCCGCCAGCATGCTGTAGCGGCGTCCGATCCGTTCAGAAAGCAGGCCAAAAATGACGGCGCCGGTTAGTGCTCCGACGTTGTAGAACATGGTGACATATGCGACCGTATTCGGCGCAACCCCGTGAGAGTGTCGGAGAAAGTCCGGATAAAGGTCCTGGGTGCCATGTGATAGGCAGTTCATCATGAACATAAGCGCAATCATGTATAGGCTCAGCCATTTGTGCTGCCAAGCGATTCTCGGACCGTCAATTGTGCGGGCAACACGGTGTTGCTTCCACGCCTCCGACTCTGGGACTTTGATTCGAATGTACAGGGCCAGCAGCGCCGGAATACCGCCCACCCAGAACATGGCACGCCATCCCCAGTTCGGCAACACCAGCCGGGCGGCGAAAGCCGCCAACAAGTAGCCGATCGCATATCCACTTTGCAAGATCCCGGAAATCACGCCGCGCCAGCGCACCGGGGCGTGTTCCATGGCGAGCGATGCGCCGACACCCCACTCACCACCCATGCCGATACCGAACAGCATCCGCAGAATGAAAAACACTGTGTAGTTGGGTGCGAAACCGCAAAGTAGTTCGATGGTCGAGAAAAACAAAACGTTGGCCATCAGTGGACGGCGTCGGCCGTAACGGTCGGCCATCATCCCGAACAGCAGAGCACCGACGGGCCGCATGGCAAGTGTCGCCGTGATGGTAAGCACAATGTCGCGCTTCAGAACCTGAAAGTGCGCGGCCAGGATGTCAAGCAGGAAGATGACGACGAAGAAGTCGAAGGCATCGAGCGTCCAGCCGAGGAAGCCTGCTCCCATCGCATGCCAGCGGTCCGAGTCCACCTGCAATTCCCTACTGGAAAGTTGTGCCATCCTGCACCGACACTCGAAACGCAGTGAAGGTAACAGATCGAGGGTCGCGAAAGCCAGTGCTTTCGTAGCCCAAACGAGCAGGGCGGCATCATGTGCTGCTGTTGCTACGTCAGGCTTGCATTGCAATCAGCGGACGAGCATGGCCATGTGCTGCGAGCCTTTTACCAGCCCGAGGGACCAGTTCGCGGCGTTTATGAAGAAGTTTGGGAAAAGGCCAATACCAACCGTACCCACCGCAGTGATGGTCAGCGCCAGCCTCATGGCCGGGCTGGTTCGCACCGGTTCGGCATCTACCGGTTGCCTCATCAGCATAGCGTTGGCGATGCGCATGTAGTAGTAGAGACCGACCACGGCGTACAGCACCGCGACCGCTGCCAGAGTGTAGTGACCTGTCTGGATGAGAGCGAGGAAGATGAAATACTTGCCCCAAAAGCCTGCCAGTGGTGGGATCCCGGCGAGCGACAGCATGAACACCAGCATCAGGATGGCTTCAGCCGGCGCTTTGAAGTAAAGACCAGCGATATCGTCGATCTCATCACCAATGATGTTGCGACGGCGCAGTGAAGTGATGACAGCGAATGCCCCAAGGTTCATGAAGGTGTACACCAGTAAGTACACCAGAATTGCCACAATGCCGGTAGAGTTGTTCTGACCATCACTGGCGATGAGGCCCAGCAACATGTAGCCAACGTGTGCAATGGAAGAGTATGCCAGCAGCCGCTTCAGATTGTTCTGCGTCATTGCGGCCAAATTGCCGGCGGTCATAGAGGCGACTGAGGCAAAGATCATCAGTGGCACATACATGGCACGCAGCGGATAAAGACCGAAGAGGAAGATGCGCAGCAGCATTGCCCAGGCGGCCGCCTTTACCGCCACGGACATGAACCCGGTCACGCTGGTAGGCGCGCCTTCATAAGCGTCCGGCGCCCACTGATGAAACGGCACGGCCGCAACCTTGAAAAGCAGACCGGTCGCCGTTGCCAGCAGAGCAAAGATCACGACCGGATCGTTTGGCCGAACTGCCAGATTCTCCTGCAGTCTCTGTGCAATCTGCTTGAGGTTGGTGCTGCCGGTCAGGCCGTAGAACAGGGACAGTCCGTACGCGAATATTCCCGACGAGAACGCGCCCAGCAGCAGATACTTCAACGCAGCTTCGTTGGACCGCTTGTCTCGCCGCAGAAAGCCGACGAGCACATAGGTTGAAATAGCCATCAACTCTAACCCAATGAAGATCAGCACAATGTCATAGCCCGCAGCCATGCACATCATGCCCACAACTGAGAACAGCAGCAAGGCATAGAACTCGCCGTGGTTTTCTCTCTCGATTTCCAGATAATGCATCGACATGAGGATAGCGATCGCTGCGCCCAGCAGGACCAGATAAAAGAAATAAAGTGCAAAACGATCCACCAGCAACGAGTTCATGAATCCAGCGCTGGTGAACGGAAGGCCCTGGCGCAGCGTCACGTTATACGCGTGGTGCAGTTTGCCCACCGCAGCAGCCGAGAACGCGGTGCCGATTAGCGCAGTGATGGCGTTTACCTGCTTCCACGGCTTCGGCAGCATCAGATCAATCATCAGGATACCGAGCGCGAATAGTGTCAGCAGCAGCATGGGTAGCGCGAGCACGTAGTCGTTGCTTGAGAAAGAAAAGTATTGTGTCAGCGCGCTGGTCACGGGTTCATCCTTACTGGCCGGCGGCGTCCGATGCCGCTGCCACGGCAGCCGTCACAGGTTTTTGTGCCTCGGCAACACCAGTTCGGGTTGCATCGCCAGTTGCTGCCGGCTTCTGAATCTCAGGCGATTTCGGCGCTTCGGGTAACATCGCCGGAGCTTCTAGCTGCTTGTTTCCAGTTGGCTGGCCTGCGACCACCGGCTTGGTTAAGCCGGGATAATCCGGGCGCACTGTCGCCACCAGGTTGTTCACGGGGGATGACAGAATTTGGAAGAACGGCTTGGGATACACGCCGATCCAGAAGG
>CAZDYZ010001010.1:0-6914 GCA_964509525.1 uncultured Acidobacteriaceae bacterium | reverse complement strand
GGATCAGGGGAATCGCGTAGGATGAGCACGGCGCAAGGCTCCGCATTCCCGCCGTGTTCAAAGCCCACAACCGCGCAGTCGCGCACCTCGGGTTGCTGGCGCAGCGCCGCTTCGAGATCGTCGGGATAAATGTTCATCCCTTCGCGGGTGACGATGACGTTCTTCTTGCGCCCTTTGAAATAAAGATTGCCGTCGGTGCCGAGTTCGCCGAGATCACCGGTCCGAAACCAGCCGTCGTGGTTCTCCACCGGCTTCAGGCGGTTACTCTGCCAGTAACCGGCGGCGACATTGGCGCCGCGCACCAGGATCTCTCCCGTTTCATCCACCCTGATTTCGCGCCCCTCCAGTATCTTACCGACGGAGCGCCGACCAGTGTGAAACGGATGGTTCAAAGAGATCAGCGAGGTTGTCTCCGTCAGTCCGTAGCCTTGAATCACGACGAAGCTCAGGCGCCGCCAAAACTCCTCGGTCTCCTCATCGAGGGCAGCGCCGCCTGAGATGAACGCCCAGAACTTCCATCCAAACTGGTTGTGAATTTGCCGGAAGCGCCACCAGCGCCTCACGAAATTTTGGTTTTCGGCTGCCTCGAATCGACGCTGAAACCAGGCAAGCCGGTTCGCCGATTCCAGGTCGCGCACGATCTTGTCTTTCAGCGATTCCATCAGCCGCGGGACCGCAACCACGACAGACGCGTGCTCTCGCTTGATGACGCGCATCACCTCCGTCGGGTTCAATGTGTCCTGAAAGAGCACCGTTGCGGCCAACAGCTGGGGCAGAAGGATCCCCAGAAACTGTCCGAAAACGTGGCTCAGGGGCAGCAAGTTCAGGAAGCGCAAAGGATGGAAGAAGCGTTCATAGCGGAGATACTGCCCAATCTCGCGCTCCAGCGGTTCAAGGTTGGCGAGGATGTTTCGGTGGGAGATAACAACTCCGCGCGGCTCCGCGGTTGTGCCCGAGGTGAAAACAATCTGCACGATGTCGTCGCAGCTGAGTGGCGGAGGAGTAACCGGCACAGGGGAGTGCATCGCAATTCGCTCACGCAGAGTTTCCAAATCGATCTTCGGAATTCCCCAGATCTGGTTCGGGGGGGAGCAAACGCAAAATTTGGCGTCCACCTGCTCCGCCACGCGCTGGGCAAAATCCAGCGTCGCAAACATGTCAATCGGTACAACGATCGCGCCGCGCAGCAGGCAACCAAAGAACGCAACCACCCATTCGGCGCAGTTCTGCCCCCAGATGAGAACCTTGTCGTCCTTTCTTATCTCGCGCGAGTCCAGTTCGCGTCCGAAACGATGGGCGTTCGTCAGCACCTCGCCGTAGGTCCAGCGCTGCACACGATAGCCGCGATGATGAACGTAGGCAGTTTCCCGCGCGTGGCGCTCAAAGTTGTGGAGGTATTCCAGGATCGAGGTACGTGCCATCTAGAGCCAGTTTAGCTGGTCCAGAGGGGCCTGCGAAGAAAGACTGGAGTTGCGCTAGCTGACCGACTTGGAAGCTGGTTCTCAGCGCCAGGGTTTGCTTGCGTCGAGTGCACGCTTCTCGCTACCATCGATTACCCATGAAACAGGCTGTGTTCCGCGAACGTAATAAGCAGTATTACCGCGTTCTGCATGCTCCCATCTGGATCTGGGTGTTCTGGGTTTTGCCTGGGTACCCGTTAACTTACGATCTGTACGCGTACGGGCCCGACCGGCGGCACTGGCTCTGGCTAACGATGGTGATCGCCGTGGTGACGTGGCGTGGTTCCCATGGCCGGATTCCCGGATGTGAATTTAGGCCGTATATCACGCATTATGGCGTTCACCAGCCGAACCTGCCGTATCGCGTCGTTTGTTATACGGCAGCTTGGGTTGATCTGATCGTGCCCTACACCCTAAACCTGATCGGGCTGATTGTGGGTTCCGTCAACGGACGCTGGCTTCTGCAGGAGATGTACCAGTACGGCTATTATCCCCTGGCTCTGGCAGTCGTGTTGGCGACGATTTTCGATTGGACACCGCGAGCGCGCCGCGACACCTTCGGTGAAGGCATCGAGCGTGGCTGGTTTTACATCGCGATCTGGACGGTGGTACCGACACAGATGATGAATTGGGCAGCCTGGCGAATGGGCCGATTCATGGACCTGCCACCTTTCGCCCTGGCGCACGTGCGATTGGCAGTGTGCCTGATTTCCACGGCCGTATTTTTTCTGCTGGGCTACACGGCGAAGCTACCCCGAACTCAGCGCCACTACGAAGGCATTGCAGCAGCGGGGGTTTGACGCCGAATTAGCATCTTCGATGGCTGTACGGCGGATCTTACTTAGTAACACTTAAGGTTGAAATCGCCGGATGAGATTAGCACAACCGGGGTGAAAGCCGATCACCGGGGCAACAAACCAACACCAAGCTACCCCGTCCAATACTGCCAAGAGCGTCAGACGCAAACTGCGAATGGAGAAAAGAAATGCAGCTACTGAAGCGTATTGGCATGTACCTCCTCTTGGGTGCTCTGATTCTTGCGCCAGCCACGGCGCGCGTGCTGGCTCAAACGGATTCAAGCGCAGCGAAAGCCGGCCAGCAAGCAACCATCGAGCCCCGGGACGGACAACACGATTTCGATTTCGAGCTCGGCACCTGGAAGATTCACTTAAAGCGTCTCCTCCATCCCCTCACAGGGTCTAACACGTGGGTGGAATTTGATGGTACGTCGGTGACACGAAAGGTTTGGAATGGCCGCTCTCAAATCGAGGAGTTCGAGGTGGAGAGCCCCACAGGTCATGTCGAGGGCCTGACCCTGCGTCTCTACCGTCCTGATTCGCACCAATGGTACCTTTACTGGGCGAACAGCAAGGATGGCGTGCTGGGACAGCCTACGATCGGGGAATTCAAGAAAGGACGCGGCGAGTTTTTCGACCAGGAACCATTCAACGGCAGAGCAATTCTTGTGCGCTATGTCTGGTCCGACATCACGCCGAACTCGGCCCACTTTGAACAATCGTTCTCGGACGATGAAGGCAAAACCTGGGAGGTCAATTGGATTACAGACCAGACGCGGGTGAATTGAATTGATTCGCTCTAGCTGTCGGCTTGATTCGTGCGACGTTCAGGTCCGTATTACGTAGGTGGAGAAAGCCGTGCGCAGACGCACTGCATCAATCGCCAGGCGCGTCCGCAGGTTCGTGGGGTGCCACCGCGGAAGTTTTGTTTAAGATTTTGGGCTTCGAAGTTGAGGGTGCCAAAAAGAAAGGCGGCCGGTTGGCCGCCTTTCTCACACCCTGAGGCTCGAGATCTACAGAACCTGTACGTTCTCCGCCTGCCAGCCCTTGGGCCCTTTGACCACGTTGAACGAGACAGCCTGGCCTTCCTGCAAGCTGCGGAAGCCATTCGTCTGGATTGCAGAATAGTGAACAAATACGTCTTCGCCATTCTGACGGCTGATGAAGCCGTAGCCCTTCGCGTCATTGAACCACTTAACTGTTCCTTGTTCCATGGTGATGCATGTTCCTTCGAAGTGATGTAGCTGCAATTCGATCGGGATGTGATGCAGGCAGGGATTACTCCTGGGCAGGAAACTGCTGCGTACAACGACGATCAATCGAGCATTTTCATCATAACAGTCCGTATCAAAAAGCCCAAGTAGTTTCACCCCGACATTGCTTGTCCCAACTACAAATCTCCCTTATTATCAAGGTGTTACCATCTTGGGAGTAACGCATCTTCGGCGCTAGGAAGGGTTGGACTGACGCCTCTCTGCGTAGTTACTAATGATTGTTGGAACAGGCATTGACATAGCTGAGGTTAGCCGGATCGCCGCGTCTATACAGCGCTTCGGCCGGCGGTTCCTGGAGCGGGTTTTCACTCCCGAGGAGATCCGCTACTGCGAATCCAAAGCAAACAAGGCAGAACGCTACGCCGCGCGTTTTGCCGCCAAAGAGGCTGCCCTGAAAGCCATCGGTACCGGATGGAACCGAGGCGTCCGTTGGCAAGATGTTGAGGTGACGAGAGTTCCTACAGGACGTCCAACCCTGGCTTTTCACGGCAAGGGAGCAGAATTCTTTCGCGAGCTGGGGGCTGTTCATGCCCACCTTTCGATTACTCACGTTCCGGGTCTCGCCATGGCGCAGGTTATTCTCGAGTCTGAGCAGCCGACGGGGCATTGAACGATCCATCCGGGCAGGGAAAGGGCCATATCTCGTTGTAATCTCAATAGTCCATGATTGAGACGTCGGAACAAGCCACTACCGCAATCCTTGACGCTTACATCTTCTCCCGGAATACTCCGCTGGCGGTCGCGCTGATGAGCTTCTCGGCGCTGCTGCTGGAGCTGGGACTGACGCGCCTGTTTTCGGTGGTGCTCTTCTACCACTTTGCCTTCCTGGCGATCTCAATTGCTCTGCTCGGTTTGGGGGCAGGCGCCGTCTTTGCCTTCCTTCGACGCAAGTGGCTGGAGCGCTGGAGCATCAACGAACTGGGGACGACCATGTGCGTCGTCAATGGGCTGATCATTCTCGTAGTGCTGGAGATTGTGCTGCACACTTCAGTAGCGATGCATCTTGACTGGGCCAACTTCGGGCGTCTGACAGTGCTCTATCTCGCATCAGCGGTGCCTTTCCTGATTACGGGTCTGGTTTTCTCCATCGTTTTTGTGCGGTATCCAGCGCGCATAACGCAGCTTTACGGCGCTGACTTAGCGGGGGGATCGCTTGCTTGTCTGGCGCTGGTTCCGCTACTCAACATCATGGGCGGCCCCAATACGATCCTGTTTGCAGCTGCTGTGACTGCGCTTGCCGGGGTCGCATGGGCCAGTCTGCGCGCGCGTTGGGCGCCTGCAATTCTGGCGTTCGTGCTGCTGATGCTGATCGCTATCAACTTCCGAGGCAGTCTGATCGACATCGTGTACGCAAAAGGAGTGAAGCGTGTGACGCCGCTGTTCGCCAGGTGGAATGCACTTTCACGCGTCGAAGTAGATGAGCAAGGCTGGGCGAAGGCGATTGTGATTGATGCCGACGCCAGCACCTATCTCGTCAATACGGACCCGCACCACTGGGATGACAAATACCGGCACAACCTCATGTCCGCGGCGCCAGCGCTAGCCAACGTGCTGCGTCCCCAGGGGAATTTTGCCATCATTGGTCCGGGTGGCGGTGTCGATGTGCTGCGCGCAGTGGCCAATGGTAGTCCGAACGTCACTGCCATCGAGATCAATCCCATCATCGCGACCAATATCATGCGAGACCGCTTCGCAGACTACACGTACCACCTCTACGATCTCCCGGAGGTGCACATCCATGTCAGTGATGGTCGCTCGTTTATTCGCAACAGCAAAGATCGCTACGACGTTGTCCAGATGACGCTGGTGGACACGTGGGCTTCAACCGCGGCTGGCGCTTTTGCACTCAGCGAGAACAATCTGTATACCGTGGAAGCCTTCCGTGAATACTTCGAGCACGTAAAGTCTGACGGGATGATCGCAATCACCCGCTGGGAGTTTGCTCAGCCGCGTGAAGCGCTGCGCATTGTTTCCCAGGCAATGGAAGCGCTTCGTCAGCTTGGCGTGCCGGACAGCGCAGGAAACTTTATTGTAGTCAGCGATGGCCCGCTGAATGTGGACGGCCGCCCTGTACTGGTGCTGGCGAAGAAGTCGCCCTTTACTGCCAGGGAGCAGCTAGCCGTACTAGGACACATCCGGGGTGCAACGCCGGCTGACGCACATCTGAATTTACACGTGCTGTACCTTCCCGCAACCGCAGATAAACCGGGGCTGGCCCACCCGGCATTCGCCGGGCTCATTCGAGGTCAGGACGTGCGCTCGTTTTCCGCCAACTATGCCTACAACGTAACTCCGGTAAGCGACAACGCACCGTTCTTCTTCTTTACTCTCAAACCGGAGCAAGTCTTTCCCGACTTGAACCAGAGCGGCATCGACTGGAAGGTAAACCTGGGCATAGCCATTCTCGGACTGCTTCTCATCATTTCGATTGTCGCCGTGATTGGGTTTCTGGTAGTGCCCCTGGCACTTTCGCCGCAGGCACGGTCAGCGCGAAGTGTACGACTGCTGTACTTCATCGCAATCGGCCTGGGTTATATTCTGGTGGAAATCACGTTCATCCAGCGATTTGTCCTGTTTCTGGGAAATCCAACCTATGCCTTGACCGTCGTCATCTTCCTTATCCTGCTTTCGAGCGGAATCGGCAGCCTGCTTTCACGCCATTGGTTTCAGCAGCCAACGCGCGTAGCCTGGGCAATGGCGATGATTGTGATGGCTCTGCTGGTCTTTGTGCTTGCTCTGCCACGTTTGTTGGGATCGCTCGTCGGCTTGCCATTTCCTGTGAAGGTGCTGATCAGTGCAGGCTTGCTAATACCGATTGGCGTTGTCATGGGAATGCCATTCCCGAGCGGGTTGCGAGCTCTTTCGCAGCACGCCGCGATCGATAAAAGGGATCGAGAACATGGCCCGGTGGAATGGGCGTGGGCTATGAACGCGGCCTCCAGCGTACTCGGATCGGTGCTGGCAATGGTGGTTGCAATTCAGTTCGGACTGAATGTGACACTTGCCTGCGGGGCCGCAGCGTACCTATTCGCGATGCTGTTGCTGCCGACTTTTGGAAGGACGGCAGCTCGACAGTAGCTTCTGCCAACATAGCTTCTCTGACTGCCGGCGACCAGACCGGGTAGTTTCATACTCCCATGAACGGCAGCTCTGCATCGCAGCAAAGCGGCAACCGAGAAATCCTCAGGGGCACTTGTATCGCAGACAACTTGAGTTGCTATAATCACTCGCTTGGGTGATTTGCGTCACACCCTTTCGTGATTAAGCAATCCGTACGAAGCTGGGCCCGAGAGGGGTTATCGGGCCCGAACCCGCAAACCTGAAACGCTTCAATACATGGCCCAAGTTTTTCATCGCAGTGCGAATACGATTGCGCGGGCGTC
>CAZDYZ010001009.1:0-5915 GCA_964509525.1 uncultured Acidobacteriaceae bacterium | reverse complement strand
GACAACGGCTGATGGTTTACGTTGGGGGACATGCCGGAGGATGGACGCAGGAGAAAATTGGCGCTGTCGACTTTGGAAGTAAGTTGCCGTTCGATCTGGGTGAGGTGACACTGAACTGGTACGACAGTCTGCTGAAAGGAGTGGTGAAGGGATCGAATCAACAGAAGCCCGTAAGAATCTTCGTCATGGGTAAGAACGAGTGGCGCGAGGAAGATGACTGGCCACTCCAGCGTGCGAAAGTAACACGGTATTACCTGCAGTCGACAAAACCGGCAAATGGTCTAGAGGGCGCCGGCACGCTGAGTACTTCCGTACCAGGGGAAGAGAAACCCGACCAATACGTGTACGATCCAAACGACGCGGTTCCCACGATTGGTGGACCGCTCTGTTGCGAACCGCTACCGACGGGGATTGGCCCTCAGGACCAGCGTCCCGCGGAAGCACGCGACGACGTGCTCGTATTCTCTACACCCGCATTCTCACAGAGCACGGAAGTGACCGGCCCGATTTTGCTCGACCTCTATGTCAGTAGTTCTGCAGTCGACACGGACTTTACTGGGAAATTGGTCGACGTCTGGCCTAACGGGTTTGCTCAGAATTTGACGGACGGCATTCTTCGCCTGCGCTACCGCAGTTCGCAGGAGAAACCGGAACTTGCAAATCCAGGGGAGATCTATCACATCAGCGTGGATCTTTGGGCAACGAGCAATGTTTTCCTGCCAGGACACAAGCTGCGGCTCGAGGTTTCCAGCAGTAACTTTCCGCGATTTGATCGAAACCTGAATACGGGAGAAGATCAGTCGCGTGGAACCCGTATGGTTAAAGCAACAAACGTTGTCTACCACGACAAATCCAGGCCCTCGGCTCTAGTCCTCCCCATTGTGCCGTAACCGGAAAACCTAACGATACCTCTTGCGGGGTTATAACTTAGCACGGGGCGGACAGCATCGGCCAAGACAGAAAGCAACCAGCTATGAGTATGTGTGGGTTGCTGGTACCGTAACCGTGTCTGGGTGTCTGCTCTGTGCTTGCTTCTCATCGACGGGTTCGTTCGCCATACCCAATCTAGGCTGCTGAGCTGCCACTCGCTGTTATACTTCTCGTGCCAGTTATCAGTCTTCGTCCTGGCATCGTCCAAGTCCCAGCCGGCGTCCAAACACTCGTCTCGAGGTCCAAATGTCAGAACTCAGGCGCGCCTCGCGGCAGGTGATCACTTATCTGCTGCTCACTTTTGCTTTCAGCTCGATCTTCTACTTCCTGATCCTGAGGGCACATAGGCTCGGAGCCGGGGGAGGCCTTTACGTCTTGGGCATCATGTGGTGTCCAGCACTGGCTGCATTGGCTACGCTAAAGCTTAACGGTCGCAACTTGCGCGAACTTGGCTGGAAATGGCCGCAGGCCAAATACGCAACGATGAGTTGGTTCATCCCACTGCTTTACGCGGCGATCGCCTATGCCATTGTGTGGTTTAGCGGGCTGGGCGGTTTTCCAAACCACGAGTTCATGCAACACCTTGTCCCGCGGATGGGTTTGAGGGCATCGCCAGCCGTCTCCACAACTGCGTACTTATTACTGACGAGCAGTTTCGGCTTAGTCACGAGTCTAGCGACAGCGTTGGGTGAGGAGATCGGATGGCGAGGCTTCCTTGTTCCCGAGCTCTTCAAGACTATAGGGTTTGCAAGTACAGCTTTGATCAGCGGGATAGTATGGGCCTGCTGGCACTATCCAATCCTGATTTGGGGTGATTACAACGCTGGGACGCCGACTTGGTATGGCCTGACTTGCTTCACCATCCTGGTGGTAGCGATCTCTTTTGTCTTCGCCTGGATGAGACTGAGATCCGGAAGTCTGTGGGCGGGGGCCCTGCTGCATGCTAGCCACAATCTCTACATTCAGGACATCTTTACTCCGCTGACACGCAACACCGGTAAAACAGCCTGGTTCATTGACGAATTCGGAGCGATCTTACCAGTTGTGGCAGTGGGATTTGCGATCTATTTCTGGCGGAGACGCAACGCCTTGAGGTTGGAGTAACTATCTCGCTGGACAGCCAGGAATTTTCTTGGTTGGTTCACAGCTTCTGACCACCATCGTCTATGGCTCGCGCCGGTAACAAAAAATGTGCTCGGTGATGATAGGTTCCTTGGCAACCTGGATGGTCGTGCCTGGAGCGTCCACAAGTTTGGACGGGACCTTGTCGGCCAACAGGCTATTGGTAAGGAGGAACCCTCCGGGCCTGATCATCGATGACAGATTGGCGCGTGCCAGCGACTGCTCAAAGACACCGTAGTAGATGAAGATATTCGTGCCGATGATCAGGTCGAACTGTTGATCGGGTACCGCAATCGGAATGCGCTGATACACAACATTCATATCAACCGGTTCTAGGCGGCTCACCACTTCGGGGCGGATCGCCACAGCTCGGGTGCGGGTTTCTGCGGCCGCTGGCGCGGGCAGTGGCGCAACCGAAGTTCCGATCTCATCGCCGAGAAGCATCCAGTACTTGGTAAACTGCGCCAGATAGTCCTGACTCCAGGGAACATTGCCGCTCCAGGGAAGCTGCACCACGTAGACCTTGTGTTGTGCCGCATGTTCGAGTGCCCGCTGGAGGTGGATGTTGACGCTCCGACTGATGTCGAGTGTTACCAGCACCACCGATTTGGGATCAGCAAGACCCAGGCGCGCCAGCGAGTCGAGCACGGCAAATGGCTGAATCGTCTGCGGGGGGTAAAAGTCGTTGCCGTCGTGCTTGTTCGCAAAATCCAGGCCAGGCCCGACGATGGCGACCCGACGTACGCTTCCCGGCTTCAACATTCCTTCATTGACCATCTTGTGAAATTGTTGGTCGAGAGAGAAGTCGGGCCAGAGATCAGTGTCGAGTGAAATGCCGCGCGCAGAGTACATTCGGGACTCGTAAACCGGATCACCTGATTTGAGGGCTTCCCGGTATGCCTTGAACTCGTCACGCATGCGCGCAAGATTGGCCAGCAGGTAACGCTTGACGCGCGCACGCTCCTGCGCTGTCTTGAACGAAAAGCCTTCTGACTCCAGAAACGCACGCATTTGTTGTATGCCTTCGTTGGTCGAGGGCGATTGCAAGGCGCGGATCAAGTCGTCTGCCCGCTGATTTGCGAACGAATCGACGAGAGTGCTGGAACCATACTTCTCAAGATATTCTCGATCGATGCGGTATTCCTTTGTGTAAGTCACGCCGAAGCGCAGCAGATTGGTCAGGGTGTCTTCCTCCCCTACCACCAGACGCTGTCGTATTTTGGCGTCGTTTTCCTGCACCCATGCCGACCACGTCGCTTCAGTAATTTGTGGTCCGGCAGCCTTAAGCGCGGGCGGCAGGGAATCCTTCATGCCGTCAAGAATTGGCCGCGCTGAATCGAGTGACATGAATTCCGGAGTTTCCTGGCGGGGTAACGGACTCAACGTCGGCAGGGTGAGGGTCCACAGGAGAATCACTGCGACTTTCGACGGCCTGCTCATTTCCATGCTCTCAGTCGGCGTATGCTGCTTCGGATACAGCATCAGCGTCCTGGCACTTCTTCTTCCTTGACCAGACAAAAATCGGCAGACCCGCTGCAATGAGGACGACACCAAGGGCAGCCGTTGCCGGAGCTTCGATTATGGCATCGAGCACCATAGCCAGGCTGGCCAGAACGAATACAGCAGGGACGATCATCCGCACTCCAGTAGCGCGCCTGATGCTGGTTCCAGGCCGGGACAGGAAGAGCCCCGCCACGGCGGCGCCAGAGGACAACATGATGGCGAACCCCGTGTACATCAGAATCTGCTCGAATCCGCTGAACAGAACCAAAACGATGCTCCACAAACTTTGCAGAATGATGGCGAAGTGCGGTGTGCCGTATCGGGCGCTGACACGTCCCATGGCAGGAATGAACCTGCCATCGCGCGCCATCGCGAAGTACACCCTCGGCCCTGCAATTGTGTTAGCGCTTATTGCACCTAGCAGCATTACCATCAGTGCCGGAGTTACGAAGCCTCTGCCCACCCCGAACAAGGCTTGGGCGGCGGTGTCTGCGACGTTCATCGCGCTCTGCATGCGGTGGACAGGAATGGCGTAGAGATACAACACATTCAGTGCGAGATACAGTGCACCAACGATGCAGGTTCCGGTCAGCAGCACTCGCCCAATGGTTTGGCGCGTATCGTGCAACTCTTCCGACACATAGGCAGCGGCATTCCAGCCGCTGAAGGTGAACATCACCGGAATCAAAGCGAGTAGCCAATTCATCGGATGAATGGGCCCCCCTGGCGCCTGAAAGTGCGACCAGGAGCCGCGCCCGGAAGTAAAGCCCAGGATCGCAAACAGCACCGCCATGCTGACCACTGCCAACGCAAGCGTGTTCTGTGTAATCTTGGCCGCCCCCAGGCTGCGAATGTGCAGCGCTGCGAAGACCAGGATGACCATCGCAGAGAAGAGCGAGCGCGGGGACAGGGTGGCGCGTCCTACCAGAAATTGCGTTGCAAACAGAGGCTGCTCGGAAGAGAGCCAGGGAAAGTACTGACCAAGATACAAGATGAATGCTACGGCACTGGCTGCAACCGCGCCTGAAAAACCAGCGATGAGCGAAGTCCAGCCAGACAGAAATCCGGCGACTGGCCCGTAGGTTTCCGAAAGGTAGACGTATTCTCCACCGGCCGACGGCCAGCGCCTCGCCAATTCGGCGTAGGAACTGGCACCCGCGAGGGCGAGGCCTGTGCCGGTTATCCATAGCGCCAGCATTGCGGTGGGCTGGGGAACCAGATGCGAAATCATGGAGGGCGTAGTAAAGATCCCTACCCCCACCACACTACAGATGATTAAGGCAATGCCGTCTCTAATCCGCAGCCATTGCCGCAATTGATTCCGGACGGAGCGCCCACGACGTCTGGCGTCATCGATGAGCATAAGTTGAACGGCCTCGGTGGCCGAAGGTAGGCTTCTGCCCATGCCACTCCTCGCAGATCCACCACGATTACTAAAGTGTAGGGTGAACTTGCGCCACGACGGGATGCGCGGAAACACAGGGTTCTGTGATGTCGGTCACAAACTAAGCCAATGGTCTGAAACGATCAGCGGTCAGAGCCAGACCTGTCCTCCGACCAATCCCGGCTCTGTTCAAGATCGATACCGGAACCGGCCGCCACACTTAGACTCATTTATCTGCTCACTCTCTCTCACACGGCTGCCAGCCTGAACTGCCATTTAGGACCCGTGGCCCGCGAAACTGCATGAAAATCGCTTAGAGCAGGGCAACAATTTACGACGGCCGGAGCAACGGGATCGAATGCACAGAAGAGAGGACGAGGCCGCTGAACTGCCTGATTCGAAGCGTGGGTGATGCAGCGAATAAATGTCAGGTGGCGGCCCGAAGCGCAAGTGGCCCGAAGCGCAAGTTGCAGGGTAATCGATTATGGACTAGACTAATTAAACTTAGGCTAATATGAAAACCGTGAATATCCATCAGGCCAAAACACAGCTGTCGAAACTCGTCGACCAGGCGAGCAAAGGCGAGCCCTTCATCATCGCGAAAGCGGGTAAGCCTGTTGCCAAAGTCACTGCGCTTAGCGCTCCAACCGCCGCTCAAATTCGTCGCCTTGGGTTTATGGCCGGACAGATCTCTGTACCCGACGACTTCGACCGCATGGGGAGCCAGGAGATTGAACGGATCTTTGCTGGTGGCGCATGAAGCTGTTGCTAGACACCCACCTTTTGCTTTGGGCAGCCGGCGAACCCGACCGGCTGCCCGCCAAGGGCCGCCGTTTGCTGAAGGATGCACAGAATCAGTTGCTTTTCAGTGCCGCCAGCTTGTGGGAAATGGCGATCAAACGCGGATTGGGTCGGAGCGATTTTCGAGTGGATGCTCGACTTCTGCGACGCGGCTTACTAGATAACGGCTATCAAG
>CAZDYZ010001008.1:0-3627 GCA_964509525.1 uncultured Acidobacteriaceae bacterium | reverse complement strand
CTTGAATGAGGTGACAATCGAATCACCGTCCAGCCTTCCTTTGATTTCTATTGGCGTGTGCTCCTTTCCGGTGAGGAGACGACCGGATTCCGTTGTTTTTGTTCCAGAACCAGTTAGCTCTGCACCGGACTGTGTGATCGTCACTGTGTATGTGACTTCCAAATTCTTGTAAGGATGGTAGGAAGTTTGTTCTGTCTTAGTAGTTATCGTCCATTTGCCAGTCACGTCGTGAAATGGGCTCTGTTCGTAATACTCCGCGATGGCGAGCAGGCCCCCGACCAGCGTAACCAAGCTGACGAGGATCCCGATTATTCCTCCCCAACTAAATTTCTTGTTCATCTTCACTCACCTCCATTTTGAGATGCTTCTCTTTTGTTCCTGAACTCGTTGTCGATTCTTGTGGTGCTGGTGCATGCTTACTCGCATACCTTCAGAGCAAGCTACTTCTCCTTAAAATGCCCCCAAGGTCGAGCGGTGTGGCGAGATTGGCCAACACAACAGTCGCGGAGCCTCGCCCGCTGAGATCTTGCAAGGGAGGTGCCAATCTGGGCGGTCACGAGGCGATGTCACCCATCCTGCATTTCCAATTACATACAGCCAGTTAATTGGAGTCTTAGGTGGATTGGTGGTTGATTTTGGCCATAGGAGTCTATCGGGATAGATATAGTGACTATCCGATCGGTTCGCTATGCCCGTTAGAGCCAAATCGCTTTCACCTAGCAGGTGTCTCCATTCTGCCCTGTGGCGACTGCGAGCAGCGCATCGCCCAGTACCATAACAATGTTCATCAGAGGTGACCCGGTTCGATCCCGACCCGATACACCCAGCTTAATTGGCATAAAATCGGCTGTGGAACTGATGAACTTTATATACTGCCATCCAGTATAGCCTCGGTGGCAAACTGTAGAAGTTTCGGGCCAATTGTCCGGCATGGAGAGCTCAATGGCCGGTCGTGGTAATGCGCGCTGTGATCGTGCCGATAAAGCCCATAGGAGTGCTAGGAACACTCCAGATTTTCGGTGGCAGGTCCGGCTGATGACCGGGCCTATGAATCACGAGGGTACGCGATCGCACTCGAGAAGGTGGGAACTTCCCCGATGACAGCTCAAGCGAAGGCGTTCATTGTCCTGGTAGTGTCCAGCGGACTCGCCGTGCTTGTGGCTGAATTTCTGCACTCCTCCTGGCCCGACTGGACCAGATTCGCCTGCTACTTATTAGCCGTCATCTTTGCCTCCGGATTCAAGGTTGCGCTGCCGCGTATCAGCGGCACCATGTCCGTGAATCTAGTAGTGATTCTGATTTCCATCGCTGAACTGTCACCGGCGGAAACACTGGTGCTCGGGTGTGTGGCCGCGGTTGTTCAAACCTTTTGGCACAACAAGCGGGTGGCGCCGAGTCGTGTTCTTTTCAATGCAGCCCAGATCGCCATCTCCATAGAGCTGTGTTATATGGTATTTCACCACTCGGCCGGCTTGCTCGCGCAGCCTTTGCAGCTGATGGCAACGGCCATCACCTATTTCCTGGCGAATACCATTCCGGTTGCTGCGGTGGTCTCTCTTACCGAGCACCGCTCCTTTTCTCATACCTGGGCCGAATGCCATTTCTGGTCGTTTCCGAACTACCTGGTCGGCGCTGCTGTTGCCTGGCTCTGGTTAGACGTCCGCCTAGGCTGGCAGACTTCGGCCCTGGTGATTTCGCTCATTTATGTCATGTACCGGGCTTATCGCCTTTATCTGGGGAAACTGGAAGCCGAAAAGCAGCACGTGGAACAAATGGCAGCCCTGCACCTGAGAACCATCGAGGCCCTCGCCCTTGTCGGCGATGCCAAAGACCACACCACGCATGAGCACTTGCAGAGGGTGCGTGTGTTTGCCGTCGAGCTAGGCAAGGAAATGGGCCTGAGCGACTCGGAGCTGGAGGCGCTGCGGGCCGCAGCCCTGTTGCACGACATAGGCCAGGTGGCAGTTCCCGAGCACATCATCAACAAGCGGGGGCGGCTGTCGCCGGAAGAGTTCGAAATGATGAAGATTCACCCCAGCGTGGGGGGCGACATTCTGGAGCGGGTGAACTTTCCGTACCCGGTGGTTCCCATTGTGCGCGCCCACCACGAGAAGTGGGATGGTACGGGGTATCCGCAGGGACTCAAGGGGGAGGAGATCCCGATCGGGGCCAGAATTCTGGCGGCGGTGGATTGTCTGGATGCGCTTTCGTCGGACCGGCAGCATCAACGGGCCATGCCGCTGGACGTGGCGATGGAACGGATCGTCGGTGAAGCCGGCAAGCAATTTGATCCGCGGGTGGTAGAGATTCTCCAGCGCCGGTACGTAGAGCTGGAACGGATGGCAAGGCCGGGTGTCGTTCGCCATTAATAGGTCTGTCTGGAACTGATTGACGTGAGACTGGATAGAGACGAACAATCGGAGAACTTGGCAAGCCTCTTTTTGTCCATCTTCCGATTCCTTCGACTTCTGTTGAGCGGGCATGGGGCGATCGCGATCGAGAATGCCGCCCTCCGGCTGCAGATCGCGGTCTTCCAGCGAACGCACCAACGACCCGGTTCTGACCACCTTCGATCGGTTGTTCTGGGTGGGTCTGTCCCGCGTTTGGCACGCATGGCGAGGTTCGCTGCTGCACGTGAAGCCGGACACGGTGATTCGCTGGCAACGCGAGCGGTTTCGCAGATTCTGGGCGAGGTTGTCCGGTTGTCCGAGCGGCAGCGCCGCAGGCGAGGCCGGCTGGCAACATAATCTTGATGTACCGGGTCGGGATCGAACCCGGGTCACCATGTGCAGCGTTCGTAAATTGCTGATTCTAATAATTGGGCTGAAGTAGATTTGTAAGGCTTACGGCTAGGTTTGTCCACTTTTTGTCCAGCGGATCGTACCTTAACGCCTTAACGCAGCGGTCAACGCCGAGGCACTTATCCCGCAATGAGTCGGTTAATCCAACACGTCTTCGAAGGCGACTTTCGCCAACTACACCAAGCTAGTTCATAATTGTGACCCAACTGCCTAGAATCAGCAGATTTGACGGTGAGGCGGACCGGTGTGACAAGCGGAGCGACACATGTATCTCAATGCCAGAAACCCAGAGGATGGCTGGGGCGATTCGTTCTGTGGAACATGAATTCGCGGCATTCGAAGGTAACAGACTGGGGCTTATCAAAGATTTCGAAAAGCCAGCAAGACATCATTCTGGATGTTGGCTGCGGGGGCGGCAGAACCGTGAGTAAGTTGGCGGCCATCGCGACTGAAGGAAAGGTCTACGGTCTCGATTATTCTGAAGCCAGTTTGGCCGTGGCGAATAAAACAAATAGACGATGGATCGAGTTGGGCCGAGTTGAAATTCGGGAGGGGTCGGTGTCTCAATTGCCGTTCGCGGATGGCACATTCGATCTCGTCACTGCAGTTGAGACGCACTTTTGGTGGCCTAACCTGCCCAACGACATGCGCGAAATTCTAAGGGTGCTCAAGCCGAGTGGCAAACTGCTCATCGTTGCGGAAATCTACAAGGGCGCGCAAACCAAGACCGCAAGACTGGCCGAGAAGTACCTTCCGCTATCGGGCATGAAACTCTTAAGTATCGATGAGCATCGGGACATCTTCGCCAATGCCGGCTACTCCGATG
>CAZDYZ010001007.1:0-2005 GCA_964509525.1 uncultured Acidobacteriaceae bacterium | reverse complement strand
GAATTCATCCCATCATCCTTGTCGGGTTGGCTGGTCCCGAGATGATTGCGGCAATTCTCCTCCTCTTCCCGAAGACGCTGATTCTTGGTAGCTATGCGCTGTTGATTATCTTCGCTGCGGCGACCCTCGTCCATCTGTTGCACGGACAGCTGAATTTCGAAGTGCTTATGGTCTATGCCGCAGCCATACTTGTGGTGATGACACACTCGTCGATCCGGAGCTGATGAACTATCGGCCGCGAACCTATTGAGGCACGATAGTACGATTCAGCCAATCTGCCTGTTGGGCCTTGCTTCTGGTATCAGGTCCCGGTCCCTTACGACCGCCGAGGCCATATAAATCGGCATTAGAAAGCAGGCTGACCACACTTTCATTTGGTTAGCCGCACCAGGTGAGCTTTTCTCGTGCTCTCAATTCCGCTCTGTTCTGTCAAGCTTGGCGCAGCGGTTCGGCCTCCCGGCGTAGTCATCAGGTATCCATCGTGTGGGGCAACACCGCAGCCTAGCAAAGAAAACGATGTGACACCAGGCTGCTCAGCTTTGCTGGATCCAGAGCTGGGTTTAAAGCTCGCAGATGGCGAAACGTTGAGTTGGGGCCCCTATTCGGATCCTTCACTTCGCCCTGAGAAGGAGAACGGGCACGCGAATACTATGCTGGACTTGACTGGCAGTCGTGCCGAGGAATAGGTCAGCAAGAAAGCGATGTCCATGTGTGCTCATTGCCACAAGGTCACAGCCCTTCTGTCGCACCCACCGGATGATCTCGTTCGCAGGTTCGCCATATGCCAGTTCGGCCTCGGTAGGAATCCCTATCGCTTGAAACTCCGCCCGAATTCTTTCCAGATACGCGGTATCTTCGGAAATTTCCGGACTGACCGCATCCGGACCATAGGTCCTTGCTGCCCAACCGTCAGCCACATGCAGCAACACCAAACGGCTCTGCGCGAGTTTCGCCAGCTGTTTGACGTGCTCGATAATGGCCCGATCGGTCGGTGTCCCGTCCAACGTTACGAGAATAGTGTTGTACATCGTCGTTCCGTGTCTCTCGTCCGCCTCATCCACCGATGATGACCTTCCATGCAGCTCTGAGCGACTCCGGCAAGCCACAAAGGTCCATCGCGGTGATCAGAATAGCACTGCCCCAGCCAACAATCAGAAGGAACCGCCCGTTTTTCCAGGCCCCCATTCGCTTGTGGGAACTCGTAAAGTGCAACAGGGGGAACATGGCAAATGGAAGCTGCAGAGCGAGCACAACTTGACTGAGGATCAGCAGATCGGTGACGCTACTGTCGCCTCGCAGGCCGATAACGAAAACCGCCGGCAGGATGGCTAGGGTGCGGGTGATAAGCCGACGGACCCACGGCTTGATTCGCCAGTGCATAAAACCTTCCATTACAACCTGCCCGGCGAGCGTACCCGTGATGGTGCTGCTTTGGCCGCTGGCCAGCAGCGCCACCGCAAACAAGGTGCTGGCCACCGACGCCCCTAACAGTGGCGCCAGCGTCAAGTAGGCGACGCGAATCCAATCGCTGTCAGCGGTGAACGTGACGATCTGCCCTCCCGCTATTGTCGTACTTTCCTTTCCGAAGAACACCATGGCTGCGAGCACCAGAATTGCCGCGTTGATGAAGAAGGCGATGGTAAGAGCCGCGATGGAGTCAATGTTGTTGAAACGGATTGCCCGCCGAATGGACGGTTCGTCCTTCTGCAACCGTCGGCTCTGCACCAGGGCTGAGTGCAGATAAAGGTTGTGGGGCATGACGGTAGCGCCGATGATACCGACGGCTATATATAACATCCCTGATTGGCGAAAATGCGGTGAAACCAGTGCCCTCCCCATCTCCAGGAAGCTGGGACGAGTCTGCGGGATGATGAAAATCTCAATGAAGTAGCACACCCCGATGGTGGCCACTAGCAGCAGTACTACGGCCTCGATGGTACGCATGCCAAAGCGTTGCAACGCCAGCAGCAACAATACGTCCATGCCCGTGATGATGACTGCCCAC
>CAZDYZ010001006.1:0-4012 GCA_964509525.1 uncultured Acidobacteriaceae bacterium | reverse complement strand
CTACCAGCACAGCGGGATTGATCTTGTACTCGATAAGAATCAGCAGGGAATCGTCGTGCTCGGGATAAAAGAGGTCTACGATGCACATGAACGCCCGCACTCAAGATCAAAACAGATTCAGGAGCCCACAATGGATTTCATTGCTAAGGATGATCGCTTTATGGATCTTTTATGCACTTTTTATTCGGACTTTAGGCGGTGCGGGCTGTAATCGGTCTTGGGCAGGCACAACATGGTTCTGCAGAGGGGACCGTGCGCAAGGCCGGGCAGGACTCATCGCGCAGGCTTCAAGAACCTGGACGCCTCTCACCTCCAGCGGTCGCGGGGAGCCACCTGCCGAGGTCGTGATGCTGCAGGAGGAGGTGCCAAAGCTGGCCCACCGAGTGCAGAAATTCACAAGATGAAGCGATAGTGCTAAGGCGGACAATGGTGGCCGAGGTCTTGCAATGTTGCTTCGCCATGATCAGAGTAGGTTGGCACAGGTGTTTGGTTGTGGCCTCCCCGGAACATGGAATGACGGGCGTGTCTAGCCTCGGGCGGCAATGGTCAGCTCCCGGACTCGTTGGCGTTGTTTGGTATCTAATCTGGCCGTTGGCCGTCGGCCCACGTCAAAACGAAAGTCTTTACTCAGAACTTACCTCACTTAGGAGGCACGTGTGAGTACATTCGCGCTCCTGCAGTACGCAGCCTTTATTCTGACAGTGACGCTGCTGGTCAAACCCGTTGGACGCTACATGGCGCGCGTCTTTAGTGGCGAAGGAACTCGGCTCGATCCGCTGTTATGCCCGGTGGAACGTCTGATTTACCGTTTGACCGGAGTAAAGCCACAATCGGAGATGAGTTGGCGAGAGTATACATTCGCATTTGTCATCTTCGGAATGGTTGGTACCTTGCTGCTGTACATGATCCTGCGCTTGCAGACCCTTCTCCCCTGGTTTTACCGGGCTTATATGACCACCCCGGTGACGCCTGACTTGGCGATGAACACGGCAATCAGTTTCGCAACGACGACCACTTGGCAAGCCTATGGTGGCGAAACTACCTTGAGCTATTTCAGCCAGATCGTGGGCCTCACCGTGCAGAATTTTCTGGCAGGGGCTGCGGGCTTAGCGGTCGGAGTCGCTTTCATCCGTGGCTTGGCACGAGATCGAGCCGAAACCCTGGGCAATTTCTGGGTGGATCTCGTGAGGTCCATCCTTTGGGTGCTGTTGCCGTTGTCGATTGTGGGTGCGCTGGTTCTCTCTTGGCAGGGTGTGCCCATGAACTTCCACACCTACACCCAGGCGACCGTTCTGCATGGCTCACGACAGACAATCGCTCAGGGACCGGTTGCAGCAATGGAGATCATCAAGAACCTGGGCACGAACGGAGGCGGTTTCTTCAATGCCAATGGCGCTCACCCCTACGAGAACCCTACGCCACTCGCGAATTTCATCGAGATGCTTGCCATCGCAGTACTGCCGGCTGCCTTCACTCACACCTATGGATTAGTGGTTGGCATACCGCGCCATGGCTGGATCCTTTATTGTGTCATGGTGTTCCTGTTTAGTGTCGGACTGTTGATTTGCGGGTGGGCGGAGCAACACGCGAATCCGCTTCTCCCGCACGCTCTCGACTTCCGTGCCAGCAGCTCCCAAGCTGGCGGCAACATGGAAGGGAAGGAAGTCCGATTCGGTATAACCACGTCAGTGCTGACCGCAGTAACGACCTCCAACGGCGCAACTGGATCGTACAACTCGATGCATGACAGCTACGCACCAATCGGAGGAATGCTGCTGCTAACCAACATGCTGCTCGGAGAAATGATCTTTGGCGGCTTAGGAACAGGGATGTACAGCATTATCATGATCGCCCTGGTTGGGTTATTTCTTGCTGGGCTGATGATCGGACGAACACCCGCATATTTGGGAAAACGAATTCAGGCGTCCGAAAGTAAGATGATAATGCTGTACATCCTTGGCAGCTCGATATCTATCTTGCTGTTCACTGCGCTCGCAGTCTCGACTAAAGCAGGCCTCGCCGGCCTTGTCACCAACACCAGTACGCACGGTTTCACGGAGATCTTGTTTGCCTACACTTCGGCCATCGCCAACAACGGTCAAACCTTCGCTGGCCTGAACGCAAACAGTACGTTCTACAACCTGACGACAGCGATAACAATGATGGTAGGACGCTTCGGCTTGGCGATCCCGGCGCTCGGTTTGGCAGGCCTGTTCGCCGCCCAGCAGCCAACACCGGAGAGTGCCGGCACGCTGCCCACAAATTCATGGTCGTTTGGCATATTACTGACTTTCACTGCGCTGATTGTCTCTGCACTTAGCTACTTTCCTGCCCTAGCGCTCGGTCCCCTGCTGGAACATCTGACGATGGTGCGATAGCTTATCCCCGAGACCGAAACTTGAAGAGGATTCTGAAGTTTGCACGTACCATCGGAGTATTTCTTAAGACTATTGTGAAGGTTGCCAGCCCACTCAACATAGGCCTGGGCAATCGAAGCTTGGTCTGGACTTCGATTCCAGCGCACGTTCGCTGGAATTGATTTCAAAGAGGGTGTCAGTTACGTGGTACCTTCGAGGGGAACAACTGATGGCTACCAAGGAGACCTATTGTCCATCGATGAAACTATGCCTCGTAACTCTAAATCATGCGGCTCTGCGGCGAGCCATAGCCGAGACAGTACTGCGCAGCGAGCGGTTACGCACCATCTTCATCTTGTTCCAGTCGTACGGAAACTCCTCACCACATTTCAGGCAGGCTACGTAGGTTCCCGTTAGTGAGGCGGCCGGGTTGCGTCGCTGCCCGCGCTTTACCGTAATGGGAAAGCTACATCGCTTGTGAGAACAACCGAAGAGAAGGTTGAGCAGCTTCATAAGACTTCCTTTTTCTCCTCCCATATGCGGAATCTCCACTTTTCCTGACTATCATCTTCCGTAATCAGGTTGCCACCATCGATCTGATCAATACCCTTACGATCCTATGTTGCGCGCCAAGCGAAACGCCCGGCGCCGAACCATTCCCCAGCTCCCAAGAATGGCAGTCCCGAGCAGGGCCAGCGTGCCAGGTTCAGGCGCAGGAGCAGAAAAGTCGACCGTAACAGCGGTGGTCACGAAACCATTGCTAGCGTTTCCCGTGCTGCTTAGATAGCCTAAGGTCGGGTCGAAGTACAAATTCACATCGCCGATCCCGGGCACACTGAACAATATGCCTGCATCGTCTACATATGAAGCATTTGCCGGGTAGTAGTAGAGGTTGTTGTAGATGTAGTTAGGATCAGCGCCCAAAGGTACGAGGCCAGTAATGCCAATCCCGTTATAGGTACCCGTGATGTTCGTTATTGTCCATGTGCCGTTTCCATTGTTGGTACCAGATAGGGTTCCATTAACCGTGACGCCGTCGCCTTCGTAGGCGAATTGGATGTTATCGGCCTGCGCGCGCCCTATAAATGCCAAACCGCTGCACAAAATCAGGATGGTTACAAGTGCATTGTGTTTCATGACAATTTCCTTTTCCATGTCGTTTTCTACTAATAAATGGCCGAATCATTAGTGCTCTGAGCAAGCTTCGGACATATGCTGTCCATAGGGGCAAGAGCCTTGCCAACCCAAATTCCTATGTAAGCTTGTTTAAATTAAGATGGTTAGCTAGGAGATCCCAAAACGGCTTTAGGCCTATGTGCAAGACAATGCACACAAGCTGAAAATTGGTTCAGGTGGGTAGGAAACCGAGGTTGATAGTGCTGAGAGTTTAGCTCTCGCACTATAGCAGTATAGTTTACAAGTTTATTGAATTCCCTTATTGACACTAGTTCCAATTGTGGCATTATATAGGATCATGAAACGGTCGTTCTCAATTGCTGTGTTGTTGGCTTCCCTTCTGGCTGTCGCTCCTTTGGCAGCGCAGAAAGGGAGAGGTGGAGTTCCAGGCATCGGCTCGTCTCCAGGCCATGCGCCAGGTTTTGGAGGTCATCCTAATGCGCCCATCCCGAATGGCATAAATTCCAGGAGGTTCCCGC
>CAZDYZ010001005.1:0-2576 GCA_964509525.1 uncultured Acidobacteriaceae bacterium | reverse complement strand
CCAATGGAAGAGGCAAGCTAAGGCGCTGCCCTATCAGCCGGCAATGTTCGAACGAAAGGCAGCCTCCCAGTTGGCATCGCGGGGGTGGTCTCGCGTTTCGCAGCCGACCACGCTGATCGCGGAACCGCACATCGTGAGGTGGCTTCCGTGAGATTGGAGGAACAAATTGCCTCCGGGCATGAGGTTGCCGCAGCGGATCTGGAGCTGGTGGTCGGCATCAACTGCGACGATCGCCCCCGATTTGCGCCGAACGAGGCGGCAGCGCATCGTCGGCTGCGGATTCTGCACGTGTTTACCCGCTTGTCGCATGGCGGCATGGAGCACGGAGTGCGGAAATTGGTGACCGGACTCGATACATCGCGGTTTCACCATCGAGTCTGCGTACTGCGTGGTTGCGACAGCCAGGCGGCCGGGCTTGAGCCCCTGCGGCAAGATCTCCTCGTCGCGCCCCAGGCGGGAGCTGTTGCCCAAAGCAGAATTCTCTGGCTCGCCAAGGCGATGAGATCGTATCGGCCCGACATTGTCCACTCTCGAAATTGGGGCGCAATGGAAGCAATCCTGGCGGCGCGATTGGCATCGGTACCGGTGATCATCCATAGCGAACACGGCTATGAGATCGACATGCTGGCCGGCCTCCCCTGGAGGCGGCGTCTGACGCGGCGTGTTTTATATGCCCTGACGGATGCGGTGTTTTGCGTAACTAAGGACTTGCGCGATTTTCACGCCCGGCAGGCCTGGACCAGGTCCGACAAGATCCGCGTTATCTACAACGCAGTGGATAGTGAGCGATTTGCTCCCGATGCCGGAGCTCGCCGTAGCGTTCGCGAGAAGCTGGTTCTGGGGGAGGCATTCACCGTCGGTGCGGTCGGACGCATGGTGCCGATAAAAGACTACGCTACGCTGCTGGTCGCGGCTGCTGCCGTGGCCGAGAAGGGAATCGATGTGCGGGCCTTGCTGGTCGGCGATGGCCCAGAACTGCCGTCATTGCGCGAACATGTCGCCAACTCGCCTCAGCTTGCAGGGCGGGTTGTGTGGGCGGGGGCTTCTGATGCCGTACCTCAATTACTGAATGCCATGGATGTCTTGGTGCAGCCCTCCCTGGCTGAAGGCATGTCGAACACTCTGCTAGAGGCCATGGCTACGGGGCTGCCAGTGCTGGCGACGCGAACCGGTGGAAACCCGGAGGTTATGGTCGAAGGCCGCCACGGATGGCTGTTCCAGCCAGGTGACGCGAAAGTCCTGGCAGACCGGCTGTATCAGCTTGCAGTCAACCGAGCCTTGCGGCAGCAGCTGGGGGCTGCGGCGCGACGCCAGGCCCAGGAGCAATTCGGTCTGCAACGGATGCTGGACAGCTACGCCGACTTGTACCTCCAGCTGGCGTCGAGCCGCCAAGCCTAAAGAAAATCTTCCTATGTGCGGAATCGCAGGCATATTCGAGGTTAACCAGCTGGAGCCGATCCCTCGCGAAGTCGTTGCAAGGATGAATGACACCCTTCGCCACCGGGGGCCTGACGATGAGGGGGTGTTTGTCGGGCCGGGCATAGGACTGGGCCATCGCCGGCTATCCATCATTGACCTCACGGGTGGGCACCAGCCGTTGTCCAATGAGGATCGCACCATATGGGTGGTGCTCAACGGCGAAATCTACAACTATCCGGAGCTGCGCCGGCAACTACAGGCCCAAGGCCATGTATTCGCAACCCAGTCGGACACGGAGGTAATCGTCCATCTCTATGAAGAGCACGGCGAGACGTGCTTTTCGATGCTGCGCGGGATGTTTGCCATCGCGATATGGGATTCGCGCCAGCGCAAGCTGCTGCTGGCGCGCGACCGGGTTGGCAAGAAGCCGCTGTTTTACGCCTTCGATGGCAAGCGCATCACCTTTGGCTCCGAGCTCAAGGCACTGCTTGCAGCCGACGGCTTTCCGCGTAACGTGGACAGCGAGGCCATTTCGGACTACTTCTCCTTCGGGTACATTCCTGCACCAAAGACAATCTACCGCCATGCTCGCAAGGTGCAGCCTGGCCACTACCTCGCTGTTTCCAGCAACGGCATTCACGAAACAGAGTACTGGGACATCTCGTTCGCCAGACTTGAGACCCGCAGCGAAGAGGAATGGTGCGAGATATTGCGACATAAGCTAGTTGAGGCCACGCGCATCCGTTTGATGAGCGACGTTCCGCTGGGCGCGTTCCTCAGTGGTGGTCTCGACTCCTCGAGCGTAGTCGCGATGATGACTCACCTGATGAAGCTGCCGGTCACGACTTGCACTGTCGGCTTCGCCGAACGGGAATACGACGAAAGCCATCATGCCCGCGAGATAGCCGAACGATTTCATTCCAGCCATCACCAGCAGACCGTATCGCCGAACGCGCTGGAGGTAATCGAGAAGCTTGCCTGGCATTATGACGAACCGTTCGCCGACTCTTCCGCGGTTCCCACGTACTATGTGTGCCGGGTTGCACGACAGCACGTGACGGTGGCGCTGGGCGGCGATGGGGGCGATGAAAGTTTCGCCGGGTATCCCCGCTACTATTTCGATCAGTGGGAGAACAAGCTGCGACGCTTCGCTCCCC
>CAZDYZ010001004.1:0-2382 GCA_964509525.1 uncultured Acidobacteriaceae bacterium | reverse complement strand
TTCCCGAGATCAGTAATGCCGAAGGCATGTCCGAGGCGTATGTTGGCAAGCTCTTGCGGCTGCTTCGCCTAGGCGGCTTCGTCACAGCGGCGCGCGGTGTAGGCGGTTATTGCCTGGCGCGCCCAGCCAGTCGGATCGTCCTTGGGGACGTTATGGCTGTACTAGGCGAGCGTCTCTTCGAAGACGATTTCTGCGAGACGCATGTCGGTGAGAGAGAGACCTGTGTCCGCTCCGCCGACTGCTCCTTGCGCGTGCTCTGGCGCACGCTGCAACTGGCCGTTGAGGATGTCTTGAAAAGAACTACCCTCGAGGACTTGCTTTGTAGTGAGCGGCAAATGACTGTCTGGGTCAAAACCCTTGGAGCATCTACCGGCCATATGTCCAGGCAGTGAGGCCATACGGCCCCATGGGAAAGGGAGCAATGAACCACGATTTCAGAGAAATCTGAGCCTTCAATTTGCATCCTTTATATATAGGCCGATCGTCCTGACTTACGATCTGCTTTTTCGTCTCATTCGATTCCTAGTAGCCCTGCTACTTCCTGCACAAGGCTCTTAACTAACGGGGGGAACCACGATATTTCGACAGCGGTTGCCAGGTGCCTTCAGGCTGGCGAAGATTCATTAGATTGATGCTTGACTCCGCGCCTTTTTTCAGCATAGGCCATGAGTCCTTTCTCAATCTCCTTCACACCATGCGCAATCACAGCGATTCCTGCAGCTAAGAATGTGAGTCGGTCATACATCTCGGCTCGCGTTGGAATTGTTGCGAGACGAGTAAGCTGATAAAAATTGCTTACTAGGGCAATTCCGATCTCTAACAATCCGAGCACTGCTTGAGGCGTTTTCTTACTGATCGAGGAAGCACGACGCATCGGCCACCATTCGACCAAGAAGGAAGCAGTAACCGCCGCTCTTGACGAGTACATCCGCCGCCACAAGCAGTTAAGAATCATAGAGCTGTTCGGAACGGTTGGGTATCGGGCCGACTACGACTACGGGGCCAACCGTCGGCGCGACCGCATCGAGAACGAGCGTTGAGACTGCTGGTCGATACCTCCGTCTGGTCGCTTGCGCTGCGTCAGAAGAGCACGGCGGGCTTGAGCGTAGAGGAACAGCGACTCACGGGCGAGCTTACACAGGCCATCCAGGACGGCCGCGTGGTGATGATCGGGCCGATCCGCCAGGAGCTGCTCTCCGGCATCAAGGAAGAAGCGCAGTTCGACAAGCTGAAACAGGCGCTCGAGCCGTTCCGTGATGAGCCCATTGAAACCGTCGACTACGAGCACGCCGCGCGGCTGTACAACCTCTGCAGGAACGAGGGCGCAGAGGCGGGACCTGTGGATATGCTGGTATGTGCCATCGCGACCCGCTATAAGTGGCAGGTACTATCGAACGATGCCGGCCTAAACCGTTGCCTCAAGATCGCAATTTCAGCGAAGCGGCCCAGATCCCTTGGACTAGAGCGCCCCACTGACGCACCTTGACCCTTCATCCTGCAACACCCCACTGACATTGATCTGCGGGAGGTGGACCAGCTCTGGTTCTTGGATTATGTGGAATCCAGACCGAATGCAACTGTTTCTTTTGAAACAAGTTGTGGGGTAAGGTGCCAACCGACGGGGGCAATGGGCAGCGCAGAACGTTTGGCATCCCGTCACGAAGAGATGGTAGGATGTGTACAGTGAGTACACAATATGGAGACAATCAAGATTGGGATACGTGAATTCCGCGAAAACCTTGCCGGCTATCTTGAATCCGACAAGCCTCTAGCGATTACGCGGCACGGTATGACGCTGGGCTTCTACATTCCCGCACAGAAGCGGAGCCGGAAAGCAGAACTGGAGGCGATGCGCGCTGCAGCCAAGGATCTGGACGAAATGATTGCGTCTTGGGGCGTCTCGGAAGACGAACTGATGGAGGAGTACAAGCAGATCCGCCGGTCCGCCCGCGAGAAGAAGCGGAATGCCAAGTAGACCTTTGGTAATCGATGCCAATATTCTCGTCCGGGCTGCGCTGGGTAAGCGGGTCCGCGAGGTACTGGATAGGTATGCTGAAGACGTAACATTCTTTGTCCCGGAAGTTGCTTACGACGAGGCGGAAGAACACTTGGCGGCGCTCGCCATCAAGCGTGGTGGCAATCCGGAGAAGGCGTTGGCGTTCTTGCGCTCTTTGGGCCGTCTGGTGGAACTGATTGGAAGCGAGGTTTATGGTGAGTTCGAATCAGAGGCAAGAGAGCGGTTGGGCCAACGGGATCCAGAGGACTGGCCGATTCTGGCTGCCGCACTCGCGCTTCGATGCCCAATCTGGACGGAGGACGCGGATTTTTTCGGCTGTGGTGTAGCCACGTGGACATCCGATCGGGTGAAGATGTTTCTGCGGG
>CAZDYZ010001003.1:0-1975 GCA_964509525.1 uncultured Acidobacteriaceae bacterium | reverse complement strand
CCATCGGCGTCGAGTTCGCCGACATACACGTCGACCCAGCTCCGAGTTTTCACCATCGTCGCTCGCTTACCGTTTGCAGCCACCGTCAGAAACTGGATCGCGAACTCGCTCCCCTCAGTCAGCCGTTCTGGCTTGCCGATGGGCTCCAGGGTATTCGGATCCACGTTTGCCTGCCAAACGCTGTACTTTAGCTTCCGTCAATAAGTCTGTTCTCCCAGTTACGACAGAGAACAGAAGTCTCCAGTCAGGAGACCAGCTGGCGGTCAAGCGGATCCCACCGACATGGAAGGCGTTTGTGTTGGGGAGGCTCGACTCTGCGACTAACGTTCTCGCCGCGCCACCTCCGGCAGGACGGGCCTCAATCGCTGAGAGCGATGAACCATCCGAGGACTTCCACGTCCTTCCATATGCGATCCATCGACCGTCCGGAGACCAGGTTGGGACGAAGAAGTTTTCATTTTCAGCAGCAGCAATCAGCGTGCGCGGGTTCCCTCCCGCAATGTCACCCACCCATATTTCCGTTCCGTACCTCCCCACCCCTTCATAGCCCAGGAAGACGATACTGCGACCGTCAGGTGAAATCGCGGGGTTGACCGCGTGCTTGTAAAGCAACTGCGGTTGGGATGGTCCCGCAACGGGGATCAACCAGATGTTCCAGCCATTAACGCCCGCGGCGTCCGCCAGCAGATTGCGGCCGTCTGGCAGCCAGCAAAAGTGGAGTCGTCCGCCCAAACTTGCCGGCAGACTGATAGGACGACTTTCGCCAGAATCAACAGGCCTCAGATAAAGACCCGTCACGTCCCAGTAAGCGAAATACTTGCCGTCCGGAGAGATGGCTGCGCCACTCACGGGATTATCTAAGGGATTCGCGGTGAGCTGTTGTTCCCTGACCTCTCGTCCCAGGCCGGCGTTTGACCTGATCGAGCGAGCAATCACAATGGCTACCAGTGCCAGCAGCACAGATGCCGCCAGCCATGCTGCTCGGCGCTTCCGCGTCGTTGCACCATACCGTCTCGGCGCGGATGCGCACTAGTAGCGTCAGGTCCTGAGACAGACCCGCTGCCGATTGATATCGTTTTTCACGGTCTTTCTCCAGCGCTTTGCTGATGATGGCTTCGAGATGGCCCCGAAGTTCCGGGTTCAACTGCTGTGCCGGAACTGGAACGGTGTGGAGGATAGCATTGTGAATTACGGCGGCGGTCTCGCCATGAAAGGCACGTTCGCCGGTGGCCATTTCGTATATCACGAGTCCGAATGAGAAGATGTCGGTGCGGGCATCGAGCTTCTCGCCGCGGACTTGTTCGGGTGACATGTAACCGGCGGTGCCCAAGGCGATGCCGAATCGAGTGAGGGTGGTGTCAGCAGGCTTGTTGGATTGAAGGGGCGCGGCTTCAGCCCTGCCGCCCTCGCTGCTTGGCACAGGGTCGCTGGTCACGGATCCCAGCCCATCGGGCTGCGACTCCAGCCCGGCAGAGGCGAGTACAGCCCCGCTGAAGCTAGGGGCGTTCTCGGGCGTTTCCAGCAACTTCGCTATACCGAAGTCGAGGATCTTTACCTGCCCCGAGGTGGTCAGAAAGATGTTGGCCGGTTTGATGTCACGATGGATGATGCCTTTGGCATGTGCTGCCTGAAGTGCGCCACAAATCTGCAATGCTATGTCCAGCAATTCCTGAAGCGCCAGCCTCTTGTGCTCGGGGACAAGGGCGTTAAGCCGGTCGCGTAGCGTCTTGCCTTGCAGCAACTGCATCGCGATGAATGGCTGGCTATCGTGCTCCCCCACTTCGTAGATAGTGCAGATGTTCGGATGGTCGAGCGATGAGGCCGCCCGTGCTTCGCGCTCGAAGCGTTGCAGGGCGACCGGATCGGCCGCCAGTTCCGGCGGCAGGAACTTCAGTGCGACCTGGCGGCCCAGTTTCAAGTCTTCGGCCCGATAGACCACGCCCATGCCGCCGCCGCCGATGATATCCAACACCCG